>CASFRN010000059.1 GCA_949296855.1 uncultured Bacteroides sp.
ATATGTATCAGATTTAGAAATTTTCCTCCAAGTTAATAAAATTGTGACTAAGAGCACGAAGGAGGGGACAGAAAACAAGGCGCCGGCCTTGTTTTTTTATCCTGCCGGTGTAAAATCTGGGGGATTTTATCTAAATTTGTGCCGAATTTATATAATATAGGTATAGTAAGAAGATGATAACAGTTTCAAATGTTGCCGTTCAATTTGGTAAGAGAGTATTGTATAATGATGTGAACATCAAGTTCACCAATGGGAATATTTATGGCATCATCGGTGCCAACGGTGCAGGGAAATCTACTTTCCTGAAGGTTATTTCGGGCGAATTGGATCCTACGAAAGGAAGTGTGACGCTCGGGCCAGGCGAACGCCTTTCGGTGTTGAGCCAGGACCACTTCAAGTTTGATGCCCATACAGTGCTCGATACGGTGCTGATGGGGCACACGGTGTTGTGGGACGTGATGAAGCAGCGTGAGGCGTTGTATGCCAAAGCCGACTTTACGGACGAAGACGGCTTGAAGGCGGCGGAACTGGAGGAGAAATTCGCCGAGTTGGAAGGATGGAATGCCGAGAGTGATGCGGCTATTTTACTGAGTGGGTTGGGCATTAAGGAAGACAAGCATTCTGTGTTGATGGGTGACTTGAGCGGAAAGGAGAAAGTGCGTGTAATGTTGGCTCAGGCGTTGTTCGGCAATCCGGACAACCTGTTGCTCGATGAGCCTACTAATGATTTGGATATGGATACCGTGACATGGCTGGAAAATTACCTTGCCGATTTCGAGCATACAGTGTTGGTGGTAAGCCATGACCGCCATTTCCTCGACTCGGTCTGCACGCATACGGTAGATATTGATTTTGGCAAGGTGAATTTGTTTGCTGGTAATTATAGCTTCTGGTATGAATCTAGTCAATTGGCATTGCGTCAGCAACAAAACCAGAAAGCGAAGGCAGAAGAGAAGCGTAAGGAATTAGAAGAATTTATCCGCCGTTTCTCTGCTAATGTAGCAAAGTCGAAGCAGACTACTAGCCGTAAGAAGATGTTGGAAAAACTGAATGTGGATGAAATCAAACCTTCGTCGCGCAAGTATCCGGGCATCATCTTCACGATGGACCGAGAGCCGGGCAACCAAATATTGGAAGTGTCGGGGCTCCGTGCCGTGACCGAAGACGGGGCGGTGCTGTTCAACGATGTGAACTTTAACGTGGAGAAGGGCGACAAGATTGTATTCCTGAGCCGCGACCCGCGTGCGATGACCGCTTTATTCGAAATCATTAACGGAAACCGCAAGCCGCAGGCGGGGCATTATAATTGGGGGGTGACGATAACTACAGCATACCTTCCCTTGGATAACAGTGATTTTTTCAATAGTGACCTGAACTTGGTAGATTGGTTGAGTCAGTACGGTGAGGGAAACGAGGTTTATATGAAGGGCTTCTTGGGACGTATGCTTTTCTCGGGCGAAGAGGTGCTGAAGAAAGTCAATGTACTTTCGGGAGGCGAGAGGATGCGGTGTATGATTGCTCGTATGCAACTTCGGAACGCTAACTGCCTGATTTTGGATACACCGACCAACCATTTGGATTTGGAATCCATCCAAGCTTTCAATAATAATTTGAAAATTTATAAGGGGAATGTTCTTTTTGCTTCGCACGACCACGAGTTTATCGAAACGGTGGCAAACCGCATTATTGAATTGACTCCGAATGGCATCATCGACAAGATGATGGAATATGACGAGTATATCGCGTCCGACCATATCCGCGAAATGCGTGCCCGGATGTATGGCGACAAGTAAGAATTGTCTTATCAATGAATGTCCGCAGTCTGTCATGATTTCAAGCGGGTAGCCGGCTGCTTTAGCGGATGCGGCAAACTGTAGAGTCGAGTCCATTCAATTGCGTTGTGAATCCCATATAGTCAGGACTGCTGTTTTGAAGAGTCAGGACTGAGTGAGGATTCAGACGGATAGGATTGAGCGGCCGTTTGGCTTTACAATAGCAGTATAAGTGATCCGGATTTACCCCAAGTGCTTTTGCACATTAATTGGCGGAAAAGCAGACATTCTTTTCCCATTTTATAAGTATTCCGCACCGAACGAGAGCGGAAGCAGGCTTTTTACTCCTTCCAAGCAATAAATCTCTTTTTCGCTATGAAGCAGAATTCGCATCAGGTGATTGTACCGGCGTTCGGTCTCCAATAATACTTGTCGGCAAGCCCCGCAAGGAGGGATGGGTGATTCGACAAACCCCGAAGCGTTGCGAGCGGCTATTGCCAGTGTCTTTACAGGTTGGTCGGGATATTGCGAATTGGCATAAAACAATGTGGTACGTTCGGCACACGTGCCCGACGGGTAAGCCGCGTTTTCCTGATTTGAGCCGGTGACTACAATACCGTTTCCTAATAAAGCCGCCGCTCCTACGGCAAAATGCGAATAGGGGGCATAGCTACGTGAGGTGGCTTCCTTGGCTGCATCAACCAGCCGGCGTTCTTCTTCGCTCAGTTCTGCATAGGTGCAGACGCATACGTTTGTTTCTATTTTGATGGTTTTCATAAGATTGGTGGCTTAAATAGTACAAATAAACGGAAAAAAACGGAGAAATCCTATTTTGTCTTTAAACTTTATGTGCAAAGTCAGCTTCTTCCCGGATAACGAGCCGTTGATGTGTGACGGGATGGATGAACGAGAGCGAGGCTGCATGGAGGTAGAGGCGTCCGGCTTTCTTGCCATAAAGTTCATCGCCCGCAATGGGGCAATTTAGTCCGTCGGGGTGGGCGGCATGGACGCGTAGCTGGTGGGTGCGTCCGGTAAGGGGATAGAACGAGACGCGGGTCTTTCCTTCTTTCCGTTCGAGCACTTCGTAACGCGTCACGGCGGGTTTTCCGTGTTCGAAGTTCACCATTTGGCGCGGACGGTTGGCGTAGTCCGGGCAAAGGGGCAGGTCGATGATGCCTTCGTCTTGCGTCACGATGCCGTCTAACAGGGCGGTGTAGCGTTTTCGTATCTCGCGGGTGGCGAACATCGCCTGCAACGCTTGATGTGTTTCCTTGGTCTTTGCCGCTAAGAGCAAGCCCGATGTAGCCATGTCTAAGCGGTGGACGATGAGCGGACCGTCGGCTTCGGGATATTTTTCCTTCAGGCGGGTGTAAACGGAATCGGATGTGAGCTTGCCCGGTGCGGAGAGCATTCCGCATGGCTTGTTTACCACCACGATCCACTCGTCTTCGTAAACGGTTTCCAACTCACCGGTTTCCCGATGGGCTTTCTCTAACGGGTTGGGTTCCACTTCCAGTCCTGCTAACATGTGCCGCAAGATGGGTTCGCACTTGCTTTTGCACGAAGGATAGAAGTGCCCTTCGCGCCGGAGTTCTTCCTTCGGCGATTCTCCTACCCAGAACTCGCCCATTGCTAATGGGTGAAGCCCGTGCAGGTAAGCGTATTGCAGGAGCTTGGGCAAGGCGCATTCGCCCGCTCCGGCGGGAGGGATGCCCTGCGGGGTGTCGCGGAAGATTTGGCATAGGTCTTTCGTTTCGCCTCGTGCGTTCAGCATCCGGAATTGGCGGAACAAGCGTTGCTGGAGTGCTGCCGAGCGGGTTTTCCGTTCGTGCTTCAGGGATTGTATCCGGTTTTCGAAAGCGGAAAGGGAAACCTTTCGTTCCTCTTCCTCTTGCTTTAGCTTTTTCTCCAGGCGTTTGTATTCGGCTTTTTGGAACTGACTTTCTTTGATGAGCGCGGCTTCTTCTTCGGGCGAAACTCCTTTTTCCCGCTTTTCTTCGCGCGAGCGTTTGGCTTGTTTCATTTCCTCCTTTGCCTTTGCCAATGCTTCCCGATGGGCTTGTGTGCCGGCTTGGTAAGCGTGTTGCAGGTGCAGGTAGGCTTCGTCTTTTTCCAGCGATTCGATGCGCCGGTTAATGGCGGATATTTCGCTTTCTTCTTGCTTGAAGAACCCGTCGGGACGCAAGAGGTCATATACCGGAGGCACGAACCCTCGGTGCAGGTTGCTTCCGGCAAGGTTTCCCGAGAAAGCCGCCAGATACCCCACGTTTCCTTCCGTGTCTCGTATCAGGAGCACGCCGAACATCTTCCCTTTGCGCAATTCTTCTTCCCATTCGGGTCGGGTGCGGAGATGTGCCTGCACCTCGTGTGCCGCTTCCTGCACCAACGGGTGAGGGGTGTAATGAAAAGGGAAAGTGAACGCCGAGGGCAAGGGAATGCCCTCGACGGAGGATGCAAAGCGGTGGATGGTTGGATCAATCATAGATGTGAGGATAAAATTGAACACAAAGGTACAGAGACACAGAGAATAATCGGATTAATTAAAAAAATGAATGTCCGCATTTCATCAAATAGCTTGTAGGGGCAGGGTTTGCCTGCCCGAATGTGTCCACAGATATATCCGTTGATGTATTTGGGCGGGCAAACCCCGCCCCTATATTGGCTCTTTGCGGACATTCATAATTTTTAATTTCTAATTTTCAATTTTTAATTCTTAAATCATTTCCCGTTGGCGGCAGAAATATCCGCTGAAGATAGCGTCGATGTTCTCTATCCGTTCGCGGAAGATGCCGTAGACGGCTGAGCCTGACCCCGTCATCGAGGCATATACGGCTCCCAAGTCGTACATCTTGTCCTTGATAGCGGCTATATCGGGATAAAGGGCGAACACCGATTCTTCGAAATCGTTTTTCAGTTCGTCTTTCCACGTCTCTACGGGCTGGCGGATGATTTCTTTTACCGATTTTTCCGGATAGTGCGGCTTGATGCGGCTATAGGCTTCGTTGGTCGAAATTGCGTTTTGCGGCTTCACCAATACCAGCCGGTAATCGGAAAGCGAGCAGGTGACCGGCTCGAAGATGTTTCCGATGCCCGTGGCGAAGACGGGCTGGTTGCGCACGAAGAAAGCGCAATCGGCTCCGATGCGTGCGGCGTATTCTTCCATTTCCTGTACGGTCAGCCCGATTTGGAATTTCTCGTTCAATAGCTTAAGCATGAAAGCCCCGTCGGCTGAACCTCCTCCCAATCCGGCTCCGGTAGGGATGTGCTTGTATAGGTGGATGTCGATAGGGGGCAATTGGTATTTCTCGCGAAGCAAGAGATAGGCTTTTACTACGAGGTTGTCTTCGGGCGCTCCGTCGAGGAGGGTGCCTTTCACGTGCAGGCGGTAAGGTTCTGTTCCGTTCTCCAGCCGGTTTACTTCGAGTGCGTCTTGCAGGTTAATCGGATAAAAGACGGTTTCGATGTTGTGGTATCCGTCGGCACGTTTTTCTACTACGTTGAGTCCCAAGTTTATCTTGGCGTTAGGGAATGTTATCATGGCAATGTTTGTTTTTAATGTTTTGCCAAAGATAGGATAAAAATCAACGCAGAGGCGCAAAAACGCGGAGTTTTTTATTCGTTCACCACAGGTTACACGGATTTTATCAGTTAATAATTATAAGTGAATAATGAATAACGAGGAATGATTCGAATTGCCGTTATTAACTTTTAATTGTTCATTATGAATTATCAAAATCTGTGTAATCTGTGGTGAAAAATACGGTACGTTATTTGTTCGGTGTGTCCCACACCTTGGTTTGCGTGCATTGCAGGTCAATCCATTGGTCTCCGCACTTCACTTTGAAATCGCCTTTCTCCAGCGTCCATTGCCCGTAATAGTTGACGAAAGCCAAGTCGCTTCCTTTCAATGTCATCGTTACGGTTTTGGTTTCGCCCGGATTGAGGGAGATCTTTTCGAAGTTGCGCAGGCGGATGTTGTCGGGGGTGCTGCTTGCCACGAGGTCTTTCGAGTAGAGCAGTACGCTTTCCTTGCCCGCCATGCTTCCCGTGTTGGTCACGTCTACGCTGAAGGTCAGCACGTCATCGGCGGTGAATTGAGGCTTGTCCACCTTCAGGTTGCTATACTTATAGGTGGTGTAGCTCAGTCCGAAGCCGAAGGGCCATTGGATGTCCATCACCGAATCGTAATTGTAGTTTCCGCCCATTTGCCCGATGTTCTCGCACGGCTTGTAGTCGTAAGTGGCGAGAGCATTGATGTGCTTCGGATAGGTGTAGGGCATCTTCGCGCTGAAGTTGGCGTCTCCGGCAAGCAGGTTCGCCAAGGCATCTCCTCCGTAATTGCCCGGAAGCATCACATGTACCACGGCTTTTGCCAAGGGTTCGATGTCTTTTATCAGGCGCGGGCGTCCTTCGTTCAGAATCAGGATAATGGGTTTACCGGTCTCAGCCAATGCTTTTACCAAGTTCTGTTGGTTTGCGGAGAGGTTCAGGTCGGTCAGGTTTCCCGGAGTCTCGCAATACGAGTTTTCCCCGATGCAGGCGATGATGACATCGGCGTTTCGTGCGGCTTCTACCGATTTTTCTATCTCCGGCGTGTTCTCTTCCCACCAGTTATCGTTCTTATAAGGAGCGTAAGTCACGCCCGGCTCGTAAATGATGTTTTCCTTGCCGAACTTGTTGCAGAGGGCTTCGTAAATGGTGTTGTATGCTTGGGCACATTCATCGGCACGGTGTCCTTGCCAGCTATACGACCAGCCTCCGTTCAGGCACCGCATGGAGTTGGCGTTGGGTCCTGCTAAGAGAATCTTCTTGCCCTTGGCGAGCGGAAGGATGCCTCCTTCGTTCTTGAGCAATACTTCCGATTCTTCGGCGGCTTGGAGAGCCACTTGTGCGAACTCTTCCGAGCCGAACTTCGGATAGTCTTCGGTGCTCCAGTAGGGCTTGTCGAAGAGTCCGAGGCGGTATTTCAGGCGCAACACACGTGCCACGGCATCATCGATGCGGCTCATGGGCACTTCGCCTTCCTCTACTAATTCTTTCAGGTAATCGCAGAAGCTCACTTCGTAGGGCACCATTGACATGTCGATGCCGGCATTGATAGCTATCTTGATGGCTTCTTTCTTGGTAGCCGCAATGTGGTCGCGCGTGCAGAGGTTATTGATGTCCGCCCAGTCGGTCACAATCATTCCGTCCCAGTTCAGGTCTTCTTTCAACCATCGGGTCAGGTATTCCTTGTTGGCATGGAAAGGCATGCCGTTGTCCACGCCCGAATTGACCATTACGCTCAATGCCCCTTGGCGGACGGCTTCGAGGTAAGGCGCAAAGTGCTTTTCGCGCATATCGCTCCGTGAGATAGAAGAAGGCGTGCGGTCCTTGCCCGATACGGGGACGCCATAGCCCATGTAGTGTTTCATACATGCCGCTACATGATTCGGTCCGATGTGGTTCGGGTCTTCGCCCTGAAAGCCAATGACCGATGCTTTTCCCATTTCTGCGTTCACGTAGCAGTCTTCCCCGTAGTTCTCCCACATACGCGACCAGCGCGGGTCTCGTCCGAGGTCTACCACCGGAGCATACGTCCAAGGGATGCATCCCGCCTTGGTCTCGTATGCCGAGATTTCGGCTTCACGCTTCACCAAGTCACGGTTGAAGGACGCTCCCATATTCACGCCTTGCGGGAAGAATGTGCCTCCGAGGGTATAGGTGGTTCCGTGTATCTGGTCTACGCCATAAATACAAGGTATGCCGATTTCCTTCATCGAAAGCTCTTGGATTTGCTTGATGGCTTCCGCCCATTTTTCTTTGGTCTGGGCGATGCTCAGGGGCACGTTCAGAAGCGAGCCTACCTTGTATTTTCCGATAACGGTGTCCAGCTTGGCTTTATCCAAGGTGAATCCGTTCTTTTGGCTTGCTTCGAAGTCGGTCACTACATCAATGGTGATTTCACACATCTGCCCTATCTTTTCTTCAAGGGTCATTTTCTGAAGCCATTCTTGGATGTTGGCTTCGATGGCAGGGTCGGAAGGGATGGCGGGAGGCACGTTTTGTGCTCCTGCGCTCAAACAAGCTCCTGCACAGAATACAGAAGCCAATGCGAGTTTAGAAATGTTTTTCATGAACACTGAATTTATTAAGTTATGTATTACAAAAATAAGCGTTTCCTTTGATGTATGCTGATACTTTTTTATCAAAATCCCGTACTCTTATCGTTAGAACCGGAATCGTACCTTCTCTGCAAAGGTAGTTTTTTGAATATAAATGCAAACGCTTTTTTGATGCTAAGGTGGGAAGAGGTTACAAAAGGGTACCTATTTGAAAACATTTCATACGCCCGCACGATAAAATGGATGTTCGCATTTGTCAAATACCTGTAGGGGCAGGGTTTGCCTGCCCGAATGCATCACAAATAGAGCGGTGATGTCTTCGGGCGGGCAAACCCCGCCCCTACGGTTAAATGAACTATAATAGAAGAAACTTTAGAAAACGATTGTTGTTTTTTCCCCTTCCGTAACCGTAAGTTCCAAGAAGTCTTTCACGCGGCGTTTTTCTCCGTTTACCGATACATCGGTCACACCTTCCGGCATCTTGATTTTGAGGTTCGGGTTCCAGCCTCCGGTGAGGATGACTCCAGCGGGCTTCCCGTCTTTCCATTTCATGTCTACCGTAGCTCCGCCACGCACCTTGAACCCGTACAGGCTTCCCGTTTTCCACGAGTCGGGCAGGGCTGGGAGCAGGTTGATGAATCCGTCCTGGCTTTGTACCAGCATTTCGCTGATGCCCGAAGTGCCTCCCCAGTTTCCGTCCATTTGGAAGGGCGGATGCGAACAGAACAGGTTGGGGAACGTACCGCTTCCGTGTTCCGTGGGAGCGGCTTGCGTATAGGCGGGATAAAGCAGGTTGCGGAATAGGGTATAAGCCCTGTTTCCGTCTCCCAAGCGTGCCCAGAAATTGATTTTCCATGCCCGGCTCCAGCCCGTTCCTCCGTCTCCTCTCCGGTCAAGCGTGGCACGGCACGCTTCCGCTAATTCGGGGGTGTGGTAAAGCGAGATTTGATTTCCCGGATGCAAGCCATACAGGTGCGATACGTGGCGATGGTGCACATCCACTTCCTCATAGTCCTTGAGCCATTCCATCAGATACCCCTTCTTGCTGATTTGGTGCGGGGGAAGCTGGGTGATGGCTTTATTTAACTCTTCGGCATAAAGCGAATCGGTATGCAAGATGCATGCGGCTTCTATCACGTTTGCATATAGCTCCCTTACCAATTGTATATCCATGGTAGGTCCCATGCAGATACTTATCGGTGTACGGTCTTTCTTCGATGCGTAAAACTCGTTTTCGGGCGAGGACGTAGGAGCGGTCACCAGCCATCCGTGTTCCGGTTCGCGCACCATGGTAGAGTAGAAGAACTCCGAAGCCCCTTTCAATATAGGATAGATGTCGGCAAGGTATTGCCGGTCGCCCGTATAAAGGTAATGTTCCCATAGGTGTGCGCAGAGCCAAGCTCCGCCCGTATTGGTCGCGCCCCACGAAGGATGCTCGCCCGGAGCGGTATAGTTCCAGATGTTGGTCATCATGTGAAGCACCCAGCCTTTCGCGTCTTCTCCATAGAATGCCTTCGCGCTTTCTTCTCCGCTCTTCACCAAGCGTTCCACCAAGGCTATCATCGGTTGGTAGAGTTCGGAAAGATTGCCCGGCTCTACGGGCCAGTGGTTCATTTGGATGTTGATGTTCGTATGATAATCCCCGTTCCAAGGTGTGGTGACTCCGTTCGCCCAAAGCCCTTGGAGGTTGGGCGGAAGGCTTCCGGGACGGGTGCTGCTTATCAACAGATACCGTCCGTAATTATAATAAAGGGCAGCCAGCGAAGGGTCATCCTGTGTTTGGAAAGCCTCCAGCCGCTTGTCGGTGCTTAGTCCGGAAACGGTTGGGTTTTCGGGCAATACGATTCCCGCACGGTGGAAGAGCCGCTGGTATTCATCTATTGCCTCTTGCTTGGCTTGCGCTAAATCGGAAACCAAGGCTTGGTCGAGCAGGCGTTGGGTCTCGGTCTGATACAGTTCGCCTTTCATATACGACGTGTTCGCCGATACGATAATCCATGCTTCACCGGCATCCGAAACTTCGATAGCATCCGCATGGGTCTGCATCCGGCTCTTGTTTCCTATAAGCTTCACACCCGTTATGGCGGAATAGCGCACACCCTCTTTCCGCTCGTTCCCGCTATCCAAGGTACCTGCTATTTCCAGTTTCCCTTCGCTCAGCTTCCGTACGCTTCCCCGTTCGGGACGGCTCAAGGTGAGGCGGAATCCGAGTGCGTCCGGGCGGTCTGCTTTCAGGTGGATAAGCATCACGTCTTTGTCTCTCGATACGAAATACTCACGCACGTAGCGCGTTCCGTTTTTCGTGAAGGTGGTGTATGCCACACTTTCATCCAGGTTAAGCCAGCGCAAGTAATCCTCCTCCGGGCTTTCCGCATCGGGATAATCGTATTCGATGTACATATCGGCAAGCATCTGGAAACATCCGTACGTACCTCCCTTTTCGGACTTCTTGGGTACGAAGTTAGTGTACATCAGTTCTTGCGCTTCTTTATTCTTGCCTTCGAAGAGGAGTTGGCGGATGCGGGGAAGGCTCTCGGAGGCTTGCGGATTGCGGTAATCGGCTTCCGAGCCGCTCCACATGCTGATGTCGTTCAATACGATATGCTCGCGTGCGATGCCTCCGTTGGGCATCATGCCCAAGCGTCCGTTGCCTAACGGGAGAGTCTCTTCCCATTGTGCCGCCGGCTCGTCATACCATAAGGTTTGGTCGGTCCGTTTCAGAGTGGGCATCGGTTCTTTTCCGGTCAAGGCGCGGTAGATGGTTTCGGCGATGAGTTGCGCTCCGTATTTATTGGGATGCACATCGTCGGTATAGGCTTGTGGAAAATAAGGGCGTAAGGGTGTATTCAGGTCGATAATGGGCAAATGGCGTTCGTGAGCCACATCCTTGATGCGGGGAATGACTCCGTATGTGGTGATGCTATCGTTGATGCCCCAGTCTTCCCGTCCTCCCGGAACGGGAAGGCAAAGGTAGATTTTCGGATGTGAAGGCAAGGCATCGAAGGCATCAATCATCGTGTTCAGGTCTTTCTTGAAGTCTTCTTTATGTATCCAGTTTATAGGTTTTGTATCATTGGTGCCTAATTTAATCGTTACGATATCGGGAAGGAAAGCAAGTGCGTCCTGATAGGGTTGCTTTGCCATGTAGGGCAAATTCCCTTTCATCATGAGTGTATGGGCGGTCAGCCCGAAATTCCCTACTTTATATTTATCCCCTAGCAGACGTTGGAGCACGGCTGGATAGCTTTCGGTTTCGGGATGCTCCAAGGCATATCCTTCGGTGATGCTATTGCCCACACACGCCACTTTGATAATCTTTTCTTTGGTTTGCGCAAAAAGGCACATCGGAAAGACGGTGAGCCAAGCGAGTAAAATAAGCAGTTCTTTGTTTCGCATATAAAAATTAGATATTAGTTTAAGTTTTTGCAAAGATACTCTTTTTCTCTCTGCAAGCTTGGAAGATTGAGTGTTTTTTTTGCTTTGTATTTGTTGAATCAAACGCAGAGACGCAAAAGTGCAAAGTTTCTTTTTTTAGAGATAGCCGAGTACACAGAGTGAAAACATTGGCTCCGTGTTCTTTGCCTTCTCTAAAATTGTCGCTTTGCGATTTTGCGTCTCTGCGTTTATAAAATACACAAATACGTCTATAAATTGGGCAAACTAAAACTCGCCTCCTCCCAAGGAACGGTAGAGCAAGGTGTTTAGTTGGCAAAAATAAATGTTCAGTTCGACTTGTTCCAATTCGCAATCTACGTGGCGTTCGTTGGCGGTTAGTACATCTAAGTAGCCGACAAAACCGGTACGGAACAATTCGTTGGCATCGTCTACCGAGCGTCGGTGTACCAAGCATTCTTCACGTTTTAGCTTGCGGCGTTGTTCGGTCAGTTGGGTGGCTTCTAACAAGTTTGCCACTTCTTGATAAGCATGGAGTGCTTGCTGGTGATAGTTCAGTAAGGCGATGCGTTGGTTGCTTTTTGCGCTTTCCCATAAGGCGCGGATTTCGTTGCGGCGGAAGATAGGTGCCGTGAGACCTGCCGCTAAATTATAGACCGCGGAAGCCGGTGAACTGAACCAATGGCTGAGGTCGAATGCATTGAATCCGGCAGACCCTCCCAAGGTCAGCGAAGGGAAGAACGATTTGCGTGCGGCTTGTGCGTCCGATTTAGAAGCCAATAGTTCCAGTTCGGCTGCACGCACATCGGGACGCCGTGCGAGCAAGTCGGCAGGTATGCCTTGCTGTACGGGGAAAGTGGCACGTAGCAGAGTGGCATAACTTGTGCGTTTTATTTCAAACGGCAATTTGCCCAATAGCAATGCCAATGCACGTTCGGTTTCTCCTATTTGTTGTTTGACCGCTATTTGCTCCGCTTCCAAGCGTATGCGGCTGGAGAGGAACTGGTCTACGGACAAGCGCGACACTTCCCCTTCTCTCATCAGTTCGCTGGTCAGTTCGTAGGAGGCTTGCACATCTCTAATGGCATCCTCTAAGATGTCGTATTGTTTATCCAATCCGATTAAATCGTAGTAGAGGCTTGCTGTTTCGGAAATGAGCACCGTGCGGGCTAATTTCTGGGCTTCTACCGATTTAAGCCAGCGGGATACGGCTGCCCGCTTTTTGTTGGTCAGTTTGCCCCAAATATCGGCTTCCCATTGGAAACTGATGCCGATATTGAAATCTTTATAAGGAGAGGGGATGTGTTTTTCCGGGTCCAAGTCGGGGGTATTGGTCGTACTGTTTCCTACACCGTCCATGGTATAATCGCCAAAGCGTTGCACGCCGGCTCCGACACCAAGGGCTATTTCGGGCAATAACGCTCCTTTTCCGACCCGCATTTGAGACCGTGCGATGGAAACATTCTCCATAGTTTGCAGGAAGGAGTGATTGTGTGCCAACGCCATGTCGATGTATGCCTTTAAGATTTCATCAGGGAAAAAGTCTTTCCATGATAAGAGTGCAATGTTATTGCCGTTTTCTTGCAGATAGGTGTCTGGTAGGGTCACTTTCTCTTCGGCGGTCAATGCAGGTGCTTTACAACCGCTTATCGCTAACAGGCAGAGTCCTATAATGCAAGGATATAGATATGTCTTTTTCATGTTAATTGTTTGCTTCATTGTCTTCATCGTAATAAGGAAGTTTGTTTTTAGCAAGCCTTGCTGAAAGGCTTTCGAATATCAGGTAAAGTCCGGGCACTAAGAAGATGCCGACAAAGGTTCCGACAAACATGCCACCTGCGGCGGCAGTACCGATGGAGCGGTTGCCCAATGCGCCTGCTCCCGAAGCCATAACCAACGGGATAAGTCCGCAGATGAAGGCAAACGATGTCATTAAGATAGGGCGCAACCGGCTGAGGGCACCTTTGACGGCGGCTTCGCGGATGGTCATGCCTTGATGGCGGAATTGGTTTGCCATCTCTACGATAAGGATTGCATTCTTGCCCAATAAGCCGATAAGCATCACCAATGCTACTTGGGCATAGATGTTGTTTTCTAATCCAGCCAAGTAGAGGAACAGGTAAGAACCGAAAATGCCGGCGGGCAACGACAAGAGCACCGGGAAAGGCAAGAGCAAGCTTTCGTATTGTGCCGCCAACAGCAGGTAGACGAACAGCAGGCAAATGCCGAAGATAAGAAACGTTTGGCCGCCCGATTCTTTTTCTTCGCGTGTCACTCCGGACCATTCGATGTCGTAGCCGCGGGGCAAGGTTTCCTGGCAGATTTCCTCTACCGCCTTGATGACTTCACCGGTGCTGACGCCTCCTTCTCCTTCGCCGGATATCAAAGCGGAAGTAAACATGTTGTAGCGCGTGATTTGGCTGGGACCGTACACACGTTCCATGGTCATGAAGTTGGAGTAGGGCACAACGTTCCCTTCGTTGTTCTTAGCGAAGTAAGTGTAAAGGTCTTCGGGTGCCATGCGGTATTCGGGCGAAGCTTGAATCATTACTTTGTACATTTGCCCGAAGCGTACGAAGTTGGACGAATAAAAGCTGCCCACATAGGCTTGCAGGGTTTCCATCGCTTTATCTAAGTCTACACCCAACTTGGCGGCTTTTGCCAAGTCTACCTTGAGCATGTATTGGGGGAAGTTGGGGTTGAATCCCGAAGTCACTCCTTGCAGCCTGGGGTCGGCATTGAGTTTTTCTACCAACCTGTCGGCCACGGCGGCAAAATCGTGGAAGTCGCCTGCCGTTTTGTCTTGCAAACGTAACTCAAAGCCGCTGGCGTTGCCGAAGCCCGGTACGGCTGGAGGCAAGAAGAACTGTATGTCCGCGTCTTTGATGTCCGAAGTGCGTTCTTTGTACACTTGCATCAGTTCTTCTACGCTTTTTTCGCGTTCGTCCCATGGTTTCAGGTTTATCATGCCCATGCCATAGCTGGCTCCTTCGGTCTCTGTCATAAGGCTATAGCCGGCTAAGGTGGAGATGGTTTCGATTTCATCGAAAGGAAGCAGGGCGGCTTGCACCTGGTTCAGCACTTCTTGGCTTCGTTCTACAGTAGCTCCCGGAGGTGCGTCTACGTTGATGTAAACCATGCCTTGGTCTTCGTTGGGGATGAAGCCGGTGGGCAATATCCAGTTGGCGCCATAAGTGGCAAGCAAAAAGACAAGCAGGGTAGCCCAGCTCACGGATTTGCGGTTCAAGTATTTGTGAATGCCTATTTCGTATTTTTTCTCGAAACGGAAATACAGCTTGTTATATCCTACGAAGAACCTCCGGATGAGGGTACGCTTTTTCTTTTTGCCTTTTTGCGATGGTTTGAGCAGCAGGGCACACAAGGCGGGCGAAAGCGTCAGGGCATTGAAACCTGAAATGACAATCGCGACCGCCAAAGTAAGCGAGAACTGGCGGTAGAAGATGCCTACCGTCCCTTCCATGAAGCTCACGGGGACAAATACAGCCGACATGACCAACGTAATGGCGATGATGGCGCCTCCGATTTCACGGATGGCTTCTACCGACGCTTTGTAAGGCGACAGATGGTCGCGGTGTATTTTGACGTGGACGGCTTCTACTACAACGATGGCATTGTCTACCACAATACCGATGGCAAGCACCAAGGCAAAGAGGGTGAGCATGTTGATGGAGAATCCCATCAGCTGCATAAAGAAGAACGTACCGATGAGTGAAACGGGCACGGCAATAGCCGGAATCAGCGTAGACCGGAAATCTTGCAAGAAGATATATACGACGATAAACACCAATAGAAAGGCTTCGAATAAGGTTTTAAGCACCGATTGTATGGAAGCGTCGAGGAAGCGCGACACGTCGTAGGCTATGTTGTAATCCATGCCTGGCGCAAAGCTGCTTTCTTTGATTTCTTCCATGCGTTGCTTGATGTTCTGGATGACTTCGCGGGCGTTGGAGCCGGGGCGTTGCTTTATCATGATAGAAGCCGAAGGGCTTCCGTCGGTCATCGAAATCATGTTGTAATCTTCCGAGTCGAACTCGATGGTGGCTACATCTTTCAGGCGCAGCAATGAGCCGTCGGGCATGGCTTTCAATACAATCTCGCCATATTCTTCGGGCGTGCTGAACTTGCCGGTATATTGAAGCACGTATTGCACTTGCTGGGGCAATTTGTCCGAACTGATGCCGGTCTTTCCGGGAGCGGCTTCGATGTTCTGCTTCCGGATGGCTTCGGTCACGTCTTGCGGCACCATGTTGTAGGCAGCCAGGCGGGCGGGATTGAGCCATACGCGCATGGCGTAGTCACGGCTTCCCATGATTTCCACCAGTCCGACACCGTCTATGCGCTTTAGCTCGCGCAGGATGTTGATGTCGGCGAAGTTATAAACGAATTTCTCGGTATGGGTACTGTCGGAACTGAACACGTTGAGGTACATCAACATGCTGTTCACTTCCTTTTCGGTCACGACTCCCGCGCGGATTACTTCTTCGGGCAATTCGTCGAGCACGGTGGTCACGCGGTTTTGTACGTTGACGGCAGCCACATCGGGGTCTGTGCCTACTTTGAAATAGATGGTGGTGAGCGACATACCATCGTTCGTACATACCGTAGTCATATAAGTCATGCCCGGCACACCGTTGATGGCACGCTCAAGCGGAGTGGCTACGGTTTTCGACATCACATCGGCGCTGGCTCCGGTATAGCGGGCCGTTACGGTAACCGAAGGAGGCACGATGTCGGGGAATTGGGTGATGGGAAGCGATGTGATGGACAGTGCTCCCAAGCATACGATGATGACGGACAGCACCGCCGATAGAATCGGTCTTTTAATGAATAGTTTGAACATAAGCGGCAGGGGTTACTTTTTCAGGTTATCCAATTTCAGTTCTTCTTCCATTTCTTTAGCCGAAACGGTATCAATCTTTATCTTCATGCCGTCTTTCAATGTCTGCACTCCTTCGTAGACGATGGTGGTGCCCGGCTCGAAGTCTTGTGTCACGTAGTAGTTCTGATACCGCTCGATGGGCGTAAAGCTTCTCACCTTGGTGGTTCCGGTGGAATCAACCAAATATACGTATGTGAAGTCTTGAATCTCGAACGTTGACTTTTGCGGAATCAGGCTGATATGGTCCATGCTGGTCAGCATGCGTATCTTGCCGGTAACGCCGTGTTTGAGCAAGCCTTCCGGATTGGGGAAGCGTACGCGGAAAGCGATGGAGCCTGTGCCGCGCTCGAAGTCGCCTTCTACCGCTTCCTGCACTCCCCGGTACGGATAAACGCTGCCGTCGGAGAGAATCAGTTCGATGTTGTCCAGCTGGCGGTTCTTGTCTCCTTGCAATTGGGCGCGGCGCAGTTGGAGGTATTCGCTTTCGTTCACTTTATAATAGGCGAAGATTTCCGAAATGTCGCTTACGGTGGTCAGCAGGCTGGTGGGGTTGACCAAGCTGCCCACTTTATAAGGGATGCGGTCGATGTATCCGGTGAAAGGCGCCGTGATGGTGGTATAAGCGTAGTTGGTGCGTGCCAGTTGGAAGTTGGCAAGCGCTTGTTCTACCTTCATGCTTACCACTTCCCGTTCTTTTTCCACTTGTTTCAGCCGGATGGGCGAGATGATTTCTTTATCTACCAGCCTGCCTACACGGTCGGCTTCGTAATTCGCCATTTCCAGTTCCACTTGTGCCTGGCGGTAGTTGGCTTCGGCTTCCTTTACGGCTTCCGCATAGTTTTCCGAACTGAGCTTGAATAGCGGTTGCCCCTTTTGCACCAATTGTCCTTCGTCCACCAATACTTGCTGGACAAAGCCTTCCACTTTAGGCTTGATTTCCACGAATTGCACCGCTTGGATGTCTGCTACGTAGGAACGCGGGAATTCGATGTCTGTGGGGTTGATGACCACTACGGGGATTGTCTCGTTTCGGCGGACCGTTGTTCCGCCTTCCGGCTGGCATGATGCCAAGAAACCGATGGCGGCAAGAGCCAGCACGGTTCCTTTTACGCAATGTTGCTTCATACTAAGAATTGATTTATATTATTTTTATGGATTTCCGTCTTTTGCCAAATTACCTGTAGGGGCAGGGTTTGCCTGCCCTGAATGCACTCACAAATACATACGTTGGTGTATTCGGGCGGGCAGACCCCGCCCCTACATTGATGGTTTGCGGATATTTTGATTATATGTGCATGAAGGGTTCACCCTTTGGGGCAGGGTAAACGGAAGCGTGCCTCTTGCTTTCGGGCAAAAGAAGCATGCTTGTCGGTAAGTGAAAGGGATGGGATGCTGGCTAAATGATCAGCAGGCAATGGAGCAGGCATACATCGGTATGGGCATACCGCGATAGTTGCCGCTCTTGGTGGAAACAGGTTTGTTTGAGGGAAGGTTCCGGCAGGTTGAACACGATAATGTGGAAGTAAGGTTTCCCTATATGCGAGAGCCGCGACGCCGGACGCCGGTAGTCTGAATCTTCCCATTCAAGTTGGGTATATTCAAAGGTCCCTTGTGTTTCATGGCTTGTATTATCGGACGCAAGCCGGTGCGGGACGGGAATATCGGGCAGGCATAAAAAAGACACCACGCCCTGTCCGTATATGTCGAAATGCATCAATACAAGCATGAGCATACACAAAAAGCGCATGGTATGCCGTCTGTTTTTATCCGAATGTCTAAAGAATATGCCTATCATGTGTCTTTATAAAGAAGCCTTCATTCCTCAAAGATAGGTCATATCGGATTGAAATGAAAATAAATCGGATGTTTTTGTTCCGTTTTAACATATTTTGTGTCCGGACAGACCGTTCCGGTACCGGACGTTGGTGTCCTAATCCTCCTTTTTAGTGAATGGTGGCCATATAATAAATGCCCTCATCATACGGGAATGCTTGATAGGATTTGCCTTGCTTGGGTACTAAAAGTTATCAATACAGGTTAAAAACAAATTATGCCCTTGCGTGAAACAATCAGGTCCCCCTTTTATTAAGGATAGAGTGTACTTTTGCGGTGTCCGATAAGAAAAGCGGAAGCATGATGCTTGACTTTCTCGTAGGATGTGATTGATAAAAAATGTGTAAGTTTAACTATTAAACAATGTACCATGAGTAAACACTTATTCGGAAAGTGCACGTTCGTGCAAATGTGTTTTCTTGCAATGGCGATGCTGTTATGCTTCCCTGCAAGTGGTGTGAGAGCCGCTCAGGCTTCTCAGCAAAATCTAACTGTTTCGGGTGTTGTTACTTCGGCTACAGACCAATTGCCGCTTATCGGCGTTAGTGTGCAAGTGAAGGGGACAACCAATGGCGCTATTACCGACCTCGACGGAAATTATACCGTAAGCGTAGCTTCCGGCGAGACGTTGGTATTCTCTTACATCGGTTTCAAGACACAAGAAATCCAAATTACCAATCAAACTACATTGAATGTAGTGATGGAAGAAGATTCGGAAACCTTGGATGAAGTAGTCGTAGTAGGTTACGGTGTTCAGAAGAAGAAATTGGTGACCGGTGCTACGGTGCAGGTAAAGGGCGAGACCTTGGCGAAGATGAACACCAATAGCCCCTTGCAGGCAATGCAGGGCCAAACTCCGGGTGTGAACATTTCTTCTACTTCCGGTCAGCCGGGCGAAGGCATGAAGGTAAGTATCCGTGGTTTGGGTACGGTGGGTAATGCTTCTCCGCTTTATTTGATAGACGGGGTAGGCGGTGATATTTCGACCTTGAACCCAGCCGATATCGAAAGCATTGATGTCTTGAAGGATGCCGCTTCCGCCGCTATCTACGGTGCGCAAGCCGCTAACGGTGTGGTTTTGATTACCACCAAGAGCGGAAAGGCGGGAAAGGCACAGATTTCATTCGATGCTTATTACGGCTGGCAGACCCAGGCCCGTAAGGCGGATATGCTGAACGCGCAAGAATATATGATGATTATGGACGAACAGGCGGTCAATTCGGGTAACGCGCCTTACGACTGGAGTTCGTTCGAAAGCATCTATGATGCGAACGGCAATGTGTATGATACAGACTGGGTGAACTCGATGTTCCAGAACAATGCCCAGACACAAAGCTATACCTTGGGTATTACGGGTGGTTCGGAAACTTCTACATACGCCATGTCATTGGGTTATATGAGCCAGGAAGGTATTGTAGGAGGTAAGGACGTTTCGAACTACGAGCGTTACAACTTCCGTATCAATTCAGAGCACAAATTGTTCAAGGACTCTGATTTGCTGAAGGTCGGCGAACAGGTCAGCTTCGTTTATAAGTTGAATAACGGTATTTCAGTAGGTAATCAATATAACAATACGCTTCGCGGAGCATTCGGTACTTCTCCGTTGGCTCCTATTTATAGCGACAATAACATTTATGATTCGCCTTATAACGATACGACCAACTCCGACTGGTATAATGGAGACGGAAACCCTTACGGAAGCATGATGACCAATAGCAACAACGAAAATAAGGATGTCACTTTCTCGGGTAATGTCTATGCCGAATTGCAACCTATCAAGAACTTGAAGTTCCGTACCGTATTCGGTGCTGTATATAGTACAAATGAATACCGTAGTTTCTCTCCGTTGTATCACTTCTCTATTTATAGTTTCAATGATACACGTACCAGTGCCGCTCAGAACATGACTCACGGATTGACCATGACTTGGACCAATACGGCAACCTACGATTGGACGGTTGGTGAACACGCTTTCAATGCTTTGTTGGGTATGGAAATCAGTCGTTATAACGGTACGTATTTACGGGCTACAAATGGTATCTTGCGTGACGGATTCGATGATTGGGAACATGCATACGTAGATAACGGTACGGCTACCAGCACCGATAATGGTTTGGGAGCAGAAGGTCATCCGAACGATGAAACCCGTACGGTATCTTATTTTGCCCGCTTCGGCTGGAACTGGAAAGAGACGTATATGATTAATGCTACGGTACGTGCCGACGGTTCTTCTCGTTTCGCTCGTGGAAACCGTTACGGTGTATTTCCTTCGGTATCTGCCGGTTGGACGATCTCGAACGAAGCCTTTATGGAAGACACGCGCGATTGGCTCGACTTCTTGAAGCTCCGTGTCAGCTGGGGTCAGGTAGGTAACCAGAACATCGATAACTACCAGTACACCGCCCCGATTACGTCAAGTAACACGCATTATATTTTCGGTAATCAAGTAGGAGCCGATGCCCAATCCGGTTATTGGGGTTCTTATCCGAGCCGTTTGGCGAATGAAGACGTAACGTGGGAAACATCCGAGCAGACCAACATCGGTATCGATGCACGTTTCTTGCGGAGTCGGTTGAGCCTGACCGCTGATTTCTATATCAAGACAACAAAAGATTGGTTGGTAGAAGCTCCTATCTTGGCTACGGCTGGTACGGGTGCTCCGTTCATCAATGGAGGTGATGTGAAGAATACCGGTATCGAATTGGCTTTGACTTGGAACGACCAAATTGGAAGCGATTTCCAATACAATGTAGGCATCAACGGTGCTTATAATAAAAATAAGGTAGGGAATATCCCGACCGAAGACGGCATTATCCATGGCGACATCAATATGCTGTATGATAACACGCCGGAGTTCTACCGTGCATCGAACGGTCATCCGATAGGTTATTTCTGGGGATATGAAACCGCCGGAATCTTCCAAAACCAGCAACAGATTGAAGATTGGAAAGCAGCCGGAAACGGCATCTTGCAAGCCGATGTACAACCGGGTGATGTCATCTACGTAGACCAAGACCATAACGGTGTGATTGACGATAACGATAAGGTGGATTTGGGTAACGGTACTCCTGATTTTACATACGGTTTCAACCTCGGATTCAGCTATAAGAACTTTGACTTTGCTTTAACCGCATACGGAGCGGCTGGAAACCAGATTGTACAGAGCTACCGCAACCATGCCAATAAGTATTCGAACTATACCTCGGCTGTATTAGGACGCTGGACGGGTGAAGGCACCAGCAACCGCCTTCCGCGTGTAACGGAAAATAATATCAACTGGCAATTCTCCGACCTTTATATCCAAGACGGTGATTACTTGCGCATCAGCAACATCACCGTAGGATATGACTTCGCGAAACTGATTAACCTGAAAGCCATTAGCCAGGCACGTTTGTACTTCCAAGTGCAGAATGCGTTTACTTTCACGAAGTATGACGGTATGGACCCGGAAATCGGTTACGGTACATCCGACTGGGTATCGGGCATCGACTTGGGATATTATCCGCGTCCGCGCACTTACCTGATTGGTGTAAACTTGAAATTCTAATTGAACAATCTAAAACAATGAAAGATATGAATAACTATAAAATCTATATGATCGCATTGGGATTGGCTGGCATGGGGTTAGCTTCATGCACCGCCGATTTCTTGGATGTAGAGTCGAAGGTAGAATCTACTACCGGTAATTTCTATCAGACGGAAAGTGATGCATATCGTGCCTTGATAGGATGCTATGACGGGTGGCAATGCACAAACTCCAATCCGGGCAATATCGGAGGCTTTTATATGGCATCGGAACTGATGGCGGACGAGTGTTTCGGAGGTACGGGTATTTCGGATGTGGGTAACTATCAAGTGGTAGACCGCTTCGACCAAGCCCAGTCGCCTTCTGAACTGAATATATTCGAACAGGACTGGATTTCGTATTATGCGGCGGTATACCGTTGCAATGAACTGATTGCGCACGAAGAGCAAATCGCTTGGAATAGCGAAGAGACAAGAGGCACTTACATGGGCGAGTGCCGTGCGCTCCGTGCCTTGTGTTATTTCGATATGGTCCGTTTGTGGGGGAATATTCCTTTGTTTACCGAGCCGGTGAACGAGAACCGTCCTCAGGTTGAGCCGGACGAAGTGTATAATGTCATTTTCAATGATTTGCTTTATGCTGCCGAAAACATTCCTGCTTCGGCTTATCCGAAGAGCGATGCGGCGAACAATGACGGGCATATCACGCAATATGCAGCCAAAGCCTTGTTGGCACGTGTTTATCTGTTCTATACCGGCTATTATGGAAAAGAACCGAGTGTGGAAGGCGTGACGAAAGCCTCTGTATTGCAAGGCTTGGAAGATGTCATCGCTTCGGGAGAATATGCGTTGGTTCCGCAGTTCAAGAACTTGTGGGTGCCTGCTTCCACTTGGTGGGAAGGTGATGCCGCAAGCGGCTATACCCAGCAATCTACCTACGCCGGACGTGGAAATGAAGAAACGGTATTGGCTATGAAGTTCAACTATACTTCCGACTACAACGGCAATATGGACGGCAACCGTTGGCTGGTCAATATGGGCATCCGTAGCATCAATGTGTATTGGACTCCTTACGGAAGAGGCTGGGGAGCTTGTACGGTCAATCCCGCTATGTGGATGGCATACAATACAGGCGATACACGCCGCGAGGCTTCTATCATCAACTTGGTGAGCGAAGGCATAGCCGACGACCCGAATTACGAAGCCGGTTACAAAGAGCAGCGTGATTATACGGGATATACCGTTAAGAAATATACCACCCTCTCGAAATGGGAGCAAAACGAGTCGACCGGAGAATGGACGCTGACCGATGAAGTGACCGGACTGGGAAGCGGAGGCGACTACATGATTGCCCAGTATCAGGATTTTGTGGTGATGCGTTATGCCGATGTCTTGTTGATGGCGGCTGAATTGGGAAGCCCCAATGCGCAGGAATACTTGAATCAAGTACGCCAACGTGCCTTTACCGAAGAAGATGAAGAAGGTAACTTGGTATTGTCTACGTATTACCGTCAGGTATCTGCAACTCAAGCTAATATCATGAACGAACGCAGGCTGGAATTTGCTTTCGAAGGCCAGCGTTATTGGGATTTGCTTCGCCAAGGCGTGGATTATGCCGCTTCTCAGATTGCAGGAAACACTTCGGTTGAGAACGGAGGCAATCCGGGTACGGTAAGCATCACCGCTTCGAACATCACAAGCAAGCAAGGTTTGTCTCAGATTCCGAACAATCAGATTACCTTGTCGAACGGCGTGTTGAAGCAAAATGCAGGTTGGTAATTAAACACTTAAAATCGAAACATTATGAATAAACTGATACATACATTACAAATGGCGTTGGTGGCACTGCTCGTAGGCATTGTGTCTGCCTGTACGCCCGATTCATACGATTTGGAAGCTCCGGATGTGGCTTCCGAGGACTTGGTAGAGGGCATTGCCTTCTCGATTACCCACGATTCGGAAAACCCGAATATCGTTTACTTAAAGAGCTTGATGCCTGCATCGTATCAAGTGTGCTGGGAACATCCCCAAGGACGTGCGCAAGGACCGGAAGTGACTCTGCAGATGCCTTTCGAGGGAGAATACGAAGTAAAATTCGGTGTTGAAACCCGTGGTGGTATTGTTTATGGTCCTACGGCTACATTTACCATTGATAGTTTCTATGCAGGTTTCGTAAATGATGACCTTTGGACTTATCTGACCGGTGGCGTAGACCAAGAAAAAGTATGGATATTCGATAACGGAGAATATGGCTTTGCGGCTGGCGAGATGACCTACGCCGACCCGAGCGGAACCGTAACGTGGAATAACTGGACCGCCAATTGGGATCCGGGAGTAGGACATACCGGAGACGATGCGATTTGGGAAAGTACCATGACGTTCAACCTGAAAGGCGGAGCGAATGTAACGGTATTCAATTCGTCTTCCAATGAGACACAAACGGGTACGTTCATGTTGAATACGGATACGCATACCATTACCTTTACCGATTGCGATTTGCTTCATACTCCGAGCTGGACTGACCGTACGGCTAATTGGCGTAGGGATTTGCAATTATTGGAACTGGATGAGAACCATTTGCGTATCGGCGTGATGCGTGACAATAGCGAAGGTCCGTGGTGGTTGATTTGGAACTTTGTATCCAAGGAATTTGCCGATAATTACGTGCCCGAAGACCAGCCCGACCCCGAACCCGCATTGCCCGACGGCTGGAAGGATATGGTATCGGAGGTGGTGACCAGCGAAATCAAGTGGACGATGTCGCCCGATGTACCGTTCGACTGGGCGAACTTAGACGGAAGCCTGATGAACAACTTTACCGCAGGCAATTATCCCGACTGGGCTACGGTAGTAGACGGACTGGAAAACCTGAGCATGACCTTGAACTCGGCAGATATGACTTACACGTTCGAAATGCCCGACGGAACTTCTGCCACAGGTACTTATACCTTGGATGAAGACGGTATTTATACCTTCGATGCCGGTGTTCCGGCTTACCATATCGGCGGTGGCGACATCATGTTCGGCGCGACCGCGGAAAACCAGTTGCGTATCTTGAGCATCGAGACCGCCGGAGGTACGGTTATGGGTATGTGGTTAGGTAAGCGTAGCACGGATAAAGATGAGTATCAGGCTTATCATTTCATCCCCAATGCAGGCGGCGGAAGCGGCATGCCCGAAGCTACGGTGATTGCGGTAGACAATACGAAGATTGATTGGGGACACTTGGAAGAAGCAAGCAATAATTTCCGTGTGGAATTGTATAACCAATACGGTTCTACGGCATCTAATCAACCTTTCGATCCGAATGCAATCGTATTTGATTATTCAATGGACTTGACCTTTACGATTAGTGGTTTGACTGGTGCTGCTGCAACCAATTCATATACTGCTCAATTGATGTGTACGGCGAATGGCTGGTGGCCTACCGTAGGCGAAGGTGAGGGTATGACAACTATCCAAGGTGACGGTACATATACCATTCATTATAGCCCCTCGGCTGCTTATAATGGTGTAATTGTATTTTGCATCGACTTCTTGGAAATGTTCAGCGACATTGAGAATCCCGATGCCGTAACGGTGACCATTGATAATCTTTCCATTCTGTAATATTATAGTGTTATTGGGGTTGTCTTAAAATAGAATTGCCTATCAAAGTAATGTCATTCTGAGCGTAGCGAAGAATCTCATGTACATCAGCTTGTGTTCACGAGATCCTTCACTCCGTTCAGGATGACAAAATGAAAACTGATTTCTATTTTGAGACAGCCCCTTTAAAAAATAAACCCATGAGATACATACGAAATTATTTAGTCCTGTTTTTAACTTTCGTGACAGGAACGGCGATGTTCGCTTCGTGTTCGGACGAGGAAGAAGGCGGGTTTTCGGGCGAAACGAAAATCTCCGCTACCGAACTGGCTTTCGCCGAATCAGGCGGAACGCAAACCTTGTCTATTGCCTCAGAGACAGAACCCCAAGTGGTAAGCAATCAAGAATGGTGTAGTGTGGCTTTCGCAAACGCGACCCAGCGGGGCACTTATACGTATGATATAACTGCCGAAGCCAATACGGAAACCGAAGCCCGTACCGCAACGCTTTCGGTCACGGCAGGAAGCTTTTCGGCTTCGGTAAATGTGACACAAACGGCGGGCGATGGTTTGATTGTGGCGCAAACTTCTTACGAAATGCCTTCGACAGGAGGTCTGCTAAGCATTGCGTTGACTACAAACGGCGATTATTCGTACACGATAAATGATTCGTGGATAACGGAAGCCGAGGTGAGCGATGCCCGTGCCATGAGTGAATACACCTTGCATTTTATGGTATCCGCTAACCACGGCGCGGAACGTATCGGAACGATCACTTTTACCTTGAATGACCTTACGGAGACTGTATCTATTGTTCAGGAGGCAGGACAAGGCGGTCAGGGCGTGTCGGGCGAGACCCCGTATGAGATAGCCGCAAGTCTCGGCTTGGGCTGGAACTTAGGAAACCAGTTGGATGCACACAACAACGGCGTGGCAGATGAAACCGCATGGGGGAACCAACCTACTACACAAGCCTTGTTCGACCAATTGGCTGCATCGGGTATAACTTCTGTACGTATTCCGGTCACTTGGTTAGGGCATGTTGGAGAAGCTCCCGATTATACGATTGAGGCGGATTACCTGAACCGGGTGGCGGAGGTGGTAGGCTATGCCGAAAACGCAGGTTTGAACGCGATTATCAACATCCACCACGACGGGGCGGATAGCCAGTATTGGCTCGACATAAAGGATGCCGCAACCGATGATGCGGTAAATGAAGCCGTTAAAGCCCAACTGAAGGCGATGTGGACCCAAATAGCCGAACGCTTCCGGGATAAAGGGAACTTCTTGGTATTCGAGGCGATGAACGAAATCCACGACGGCGCCTGGGGTTGGGGAGACAACCGTACCGATGGTGGTAAACAATATGCCGTATTGAACGAATGGAACCAAGTATTTGTGGATGCCGTGCGCGCTACGGGCGGGAACAATACAGAGCGTTACCTCGGCGTGCCGGGATATGTGACCAACATCGACCTGACGGTAGAGAATTTCGTATTGCCCACCGATGCGGTACAGAACCGCCTGATGGTAGCCGTTCATTTCTACGACCCGAATGAATATACGTTGAATGCTAAATTCTCGGAATGGGGACATACCGGAGATCCGGCACATAAAGAAACATGGGGTGATGAAGATAACGTGCAGACTCAGTTCGGGAAAATGAAGAGCACGTTTATCGACAAAGGCATTCCGGCATACATCGGCGAAATGGGCTGTGTGCACCGCAACGATGCCCGTGCCGAATCATTCCGCTTATATTATTTGGAATACGTCTGCAAGGCGGCAAAAGATTACGGCTTGGCTCCTTTCTATTGGGACAATGGAAGTGCCGGAAGCGGGGCGGAAACATCCGGCCTGTTCAATCATGCTACGGGCGAAATGCTGAACAACGCTGCCGAAGCGGTTGAGGTGATGAAGCGGGCGGTCTTCTCGGAAGACGCTTCCTACACCCTGCAATCAGTGTACGACGCAGCGCCACAATGAGGAGTTTATTGATCTTATACCTGCGTGTTTCAGTATTGATATGCTGATATTTATGGGAGAGGGGATGCCACAAAATTGACATTCCCTCTTTTGTTCTATCTTTTGCTTGACAAGTTCTTCCAAATCATTCAATGCCAATCTGGGTGTCTTGGTCTTGGCGAACTCTTTGCGCAACAAGTCGAAATCAATCTTGCTGATGTCAAATTGTTTGGCTGGTTTATTCTCATCACTCGACACCACTTGCACATAGTCGTTCACTATCTTGTTGAGTTCTACCATCAAGTCGGTGTTGTCGGCATGTTTGATTTTCTTATTCAGTTCTCCGCTTATAGCCGTGATGGCGTTCTTCTTCCTCAGCGTGAGGTCGTCCATTTCTTCCCGGTTGACATATTTGAACATATTGGCCAATTCGCTTGCGTATGTCTTGAATGTCTTTCTGCTTTTGTTGGTTTCACAAACCGCATTGGCTGCATCGCGCACCAAAGCCAGCTTGTCAAAGCCTGTGGCATCCACTAACTTTTGGAGTTCAAAACCACATTGGGAAAGAAACGCTGCTGCCAAATCAATGGACTTTTCTTACGGCGGAAAAGCATTCAGCCCGTCACGCACCGCCTTGTTGAAAATTGCCTTTACCGTTTCCTTAAACAGCACGAGGGTGTAAGCCGCCCGCTTGCCGCCATTTGCCTTTATTTGTTTACGGTTACGGTAATTGGTGAATGTTTCACATATACCCGGTGAGGCGCACGCCCTTCGATGCCGATAAGGTGTGCTTTCACCCATTTATTCAAGTCGCGCCAGGCGGTGGTTTTGGGAAGTCCGGCCAGTTCGCTGTATGCTTTCAGGGTGATATATACATGGTCTTCCAAATACGATAGGAGGAGATTCTGCCTTTCCTCTTCTGAATACGCCTTCGGATTCCGTTGGATTTTCTGTCCGGCAGGCGCGCGGAGCACGTTTCCATAGCATTGCTTCGCGAATTTCTTCGAAGCCGTGAGCCGTATTTTGCCGAATTGGATGGACTGGGCATGTATGTCCGAAGGGTCGTACACCTCGGTGTTGGCTTTGAGCGAGACCGAAGCCGTGCCGATATTCCCTATCTGCACCCGGTATCCGTCTGAAAGAAGATGTGCGGTCCAGTACTCTATTTCGTCCATTACGGCAAGGATAGTCCCCTTGCTCAATCCCGAATGGTTCGCGATTTTCTCGGTCAGCTTTTCAAACGTAACCGTTCCTTTCGACACGATGCGCGGATAAAGCCGTTGGGAGTTTTCGTCAGTATTCGACGGAGGGGCAGGCAGGAAATCATAAAAAGCATTCATGATAATGTAATAAATAAAGGTTTATAATCTGTTATCGGCTGTCTTCATTTTATATTCCGCCGGCCGGAATGTATATTCCACCTGCTGGAATGTATGTTCCGCCAGCCGGAATATAAAACTAATCCGTCTGTAAAGATAATGCAATCCAAAGGCGAAAGCAAATAGTTTTGGGAAAAAATGAGAAAGTTTGTCTTTTACTTACGTATTTACCGTTTATGCTGTTATTGTCAATCAGAAATAAAGCTATTATCTCATTCTAAGAGCCTGTTTAACTTTTCCGATAAAGTTGTATTATCAGGTCTCTTTTGAGTTTGTTTCCGGTCTGTTTTCCCGATTTTATGCGTCAGATAGCCGCTATCCTCCTTATAAAATCAGAAGAATATCCTCGAAAACAACCCTCAAAATAAACCTGAGCAAAATTTAAACAGGATCTAAGCAAAAGAAATTTAAGACGCTTTGCATCAGGCGGGCGCGGGCGTCGTCTTCACGGATGCACTCGAAGGGGAAGCCGAGGGCAAAGACGCGGCGGGTGCCCGGACAGGCTACGGCGGCAGGGGCGTTGGTGCCTGTGTAGAGATAGGCGGCGAAAGCGTTTCCGGTGGGGGTCAGGCTTTCGGGAGCGGGCACGGCGTAGGTCTCGGCATCGGCACGGCGGGCGATGCGGAAACGGAGATGGGTGCCGTAGACCTCATCGGCGGGCGAATGGCGCAGGCTGCCCCCGTAGGTGTAATGAAGGACGTTGCGCAGGAACGTTTCGCTTGCCATGCGGCTTCCGGTATAGGTGCCGCTTACGAGGAGGCTTCCGCCCGCTTCGCAATACGCCGTGAGTGTTCGTTCGATGGCGGGGCTGAGGGGACGGTCTTCGCCTCCGCGGATAAAGTCGACGATGGGGTACGGGCGGAGGTCGGTAGAGCCGCTTTCGAGGGTCTCGGCGCTGCACGACACGAACGACCAGCCTCCCGCTTGCTGGATGGCTTTGCCGTGGACGAAGGGATAGTCGAAGGTGTTTCCGGCGATGCGCTTGCCCTCCAGTTCGCTTCCGCTATAGCCCAGTCCGCCTTCGGTCTCGATGCCGATGCGCGAGCGGTCGAAGCTCTGCTGGTATCCGCAGAAGGCGGTGGTGCCGAGGTAGGGGATGCCGGGGTCTGCCGCGATGTCGAAGCCTTGGCGGGTGGCGGTCTCTACGGCGGCGGGCGCGGAGGTGCGGCGGAATCCGTTCACGATGAGCACGGTGCCGCGGCTATGGGGGGCACGGTATGCCGAGAGGGTTTCGGAAGGGAAGCTCTCGCCGCCCCGGTTGACCGCCGTGACGCGGAAGCTATAGACGATGCCCGGTTCGGCTTCGAAAGTATAGCGGGGTTCGCGCACGTAGGTACCGTTATCGAATCCGCCCCGCCCCACACGGGTATAGACCACGTAGCCTTCCGCGCGGGCGGTTGGTTCGAGCGGGTCTTCGGCAGGGGTCCAGCGCAACTGGAACGTGTTCCGCTTCTTGCCTTCGTCGATGGCGAAGTGGGTGACGGGCAGGGGCTGTACGGTGTAGCGCGCGCCGTGCATCGTGGCGAGATATTTCAGCATCGTCTTATAGACCGAGCGGGCTACGGTGAACTTAAACGCAGGGTCGTAGCCCATCCGCAGGTCGGCGAAGTTTTGGTGCGAGAGGGTTTCTAATATCACCGAGGGCACGGCGGGCAGGCGCGTCTCGCTATAGTTGCGGTTCCACATCCCGCGGCGTGTCCAGCGGATGCCGAAGCGGGAGTCGATGTCGCGTTTCAGTCCCGTGAGGAGCATGTCGGCAAGGTCGCGCGAGGCGTAGCGTGAGATGCCGCTTGCCAGCCTCCCGTCGTTGAACCGGGTGGTGTAGATGCCCAGCGAGCCTACAAAGGTGTCGTCTGCCTTGAACCCGGCGTCGCTATGCAGGGCGAAACTCAGTTCGAAGGGGATGCCAAGCCCTTTCTCGTGCGGGTTGAACACCGAGCCTCCGCTCAGGTAGTTGAGCATGAGCGAGCGGGCGTTGATGTCGTCGTTGTAGTCGTTCTCGCCTTCGCTCTTGCTATAGACCGCGTAGGGCATGCCTGCCCATTGCGCCCAGTAGCGCGCTCCTTCCGCCCACCGGGGCATTCCGCTGGTGCGTCCTCCGCGGGCGATGTTGCCCATGCCGCCTCCGAAACGCACGGCGTCGGCGCATACCACGCCGTTCTGCTTGCTCTCGTTGCTGAGCACTACCATGCCGTAATCGTTCATGCCCGCATCGAACTCGAAGGTGCCCAAGTAGACCCACGTGCCGCCTCCGATGCGCTGGTTCACGCGGAACTCGGTCACTCCTCCGTTATGGAACACGAGGTATTTGGCGTCGGTCACGCTCTCGGGGAGCGACTGGTAGCTCACGTACACGGCGTAGCGTCCCTTTTCGGGGATATTGGGAATCCATTCGGCAAATGCTTTTTCGGGTTTCTTGTGGGTGGGGATAAAGCGTGCGCTACCGTCGCGGAACGGGTTTTGCCCGTCGGCATAGGTGGCTTTCCGCCAGGCGAATCCGGGCGCAGGTGCGTCTTGCCACACGTATTTCCGCTTGTAGTCCACTTCCAAGTAGCGGCTTCCGGGCGTGCAGGTGTTGTTGTCTACGATGACTTCGTGCTCCTGTTCGTCCCGTTCGCGGGGGGTGAACACCACGGCTCCCGCGTTCTCCAACATCGGGATGAGGTAGGGGACTACGATGGAGCGCGTGTAGAGATCTTCGCATGTGCCGAAGAGGCGGGGGCGTTGCCAGCGCCATTCGCCCGTCTTGTTCTGATAGAAACGTCCGTGGCTTTGCCAAAGGGCGATGTGCCTTCCTTCCAGTCCTTGCGTAATGCGGAAGGGGCGCGAGAGGTTCTCGGTCCATGCGTCTCCCCGGTAGCTGATGTCTCCGTAGAGGCGGCTCTTGTCCTTGCCTTTCTCCCGGTAGGCGTTGGGGACGAGATGCCCGATGGGCATACCGTCGGCGTAGAGGGTAATGTCGTAGTAGTTTACCGGACCGGGAAGCGACTGGCGAAGGGTGCGGTAGGTGGCTTCTACGTTCGCCTCGGTAAAGGGTTGGTATCCGAAAGCGTCGTTGGCATATACGTGCAGGGTTTTCTTCTGATGGTCGATGTCGAAACGGTCGAGCCGGCACGTGCCTATATCGGCATTCCCGGTCTGATAATTCGTAAAGAAGTTTTCCAGCCGTTCTTCCACGTTCTTTTCGAGGCTTTGTGCCGGTGCGTGAAGGGTGAAGAAGCAAAGAAGGAGTATGAAGTTGAAGCGTTTCATGTCAGTTAATAGTTGATAATTAATAGTTAATAGTGAAAATGAATATCCGCAAAAACAATGTAGGGGCGTATTGCATACGCCCGAATGCACCAACTATACAGGTGGATGTTTTCAGGGCGTATGCGATACGCCCCTACAACCATGTCACGCCGGATTTGTAATCCAGCGTGACGGACGTTATGACCATATCAATCACTACCGTCATTAATTCTTCACTATTCATTATTAACTATACGTTCTCTCCTAAGTCGAACCGTTCGGGATGTTTGCCTTTGAACGGCTTGAAGTAGAGCTTGATTTCGTGCATGTCCCGTTCGATGTCTCCGCTGGCATACAGGTATTTTTCGGCTCGGATGCATTTCTTCTCGTAATCGATGCCCACGAGCACGATGGGGATTTCCGCTCCTTGTGCGATGTAGTAGAAGCCCCGTTTCCAGTTCGGATTGGGCGAGCGGGTGCCTTCGGGCGTGATGGCGAGGTGGAATTTCTTGCTTTCCTTTGCTTGCCGGATAATCTGGTCGACCAGCGATGTATGCTTGTCGCGCCGCACGGGGATGCCTCCCATCCACCGGAACAGGATGCCCAAGGGGAAGAAGAACCATTCTTTCTTCATCATGAAGCCCGACTCGCGCCCGATGGCGGAGATGAAGAGCTTGCCTATGAAAAGATCCCAGTTGGTGGTATGCGGCGCGGCACAGAACACGCATTTGTCGAAATCCGGAATCGAGACATGCGCTTTCCAGCCTAATACCTTATAATAAATGAATCGGCAGAGGGCTTGTTTCATGCTTGTTCTTTATCGGCTAATTCATCTGCTTTGGTGAAGATAGCATTGATTCCTTCCGCGAAATCGGTTCTCAGTTTCTTATAGAACTCTTTCACATTATTTGGCTCGGTATGGCTGATGCGGTTCACGATGTCATTGTGCAGGTCGATGATGTCTGCCAAAAGTTGGTCGTATGCCGGGCGTTTTTCTTCCTTGGCACGGCTGATTTCCCACAAGATGAAACCTGTTACAGAACCTGATGTATACTTGACGAATTTCTTAAGTTCTCTTCTCTTTGCCATAATCGTATGTGTTTAAAAGTTAATGAATGGGGTTGATTGTGGGGTAAAGATAAGGTTTTTGATTGGAATAACCGCTTTTCTCCGCGAAAAAATCTTTTCGGGCGATTTTTTACGGCAGACTTTTTGAGATTCCAAAAAAAAAGACGAAATTTGCGAGAAAGAAAAAACATAAACAAAATACACCTTTTTTAAAAGAAAACAATTATGACGAAAAGTGCATTACAAATTGCGAGAGCTGC
>CASFRN010000060.1 GCA_949296855.1 uncultured Bacteroides sp.
ACAAACTTATATCTGGAATCCGAGACTGTTTTGTCACGGATTCACTAATCATGTGCCATAGTAAACCAAGCAAATGCTTCGAGGCGGTTTTAAGGCAATACATGGAGATTTGCTGCATATACGTTTTAGAGAAAAGATAGGTGATTTTTTTAGAAAGCGAATAAGAATTTCGGAAAAAGGACCAATCATGCTTCAACCAGCCACCGTACGTTATCATCAAGTGAAGAATTACCAAAACTTACTGGATGTGATGAAGAAATTAGAGTAAGTACGCTTGTCCTGAGAACTGGAGAAATAGTTACTGAAGATTGACCGAGCATTTGCTTATCTCATTCTTTCTTTGTATATTTGCTGCATAAAAATAAGAAAGTATATGAAGAAGACAATAAGCGGATGGTTGAATATCTTGGTAGGCTGCATTATCTTAGCAGCCGGCTTTGTGTTTTTTATCAATCCATACAACATCGTGCCGGGCGGTGTGTATGGGGCAAGTATCGTGTTGCACAACCTGTTCCCTTCCATTCAGGTGGGTACGTTCGGGTATATGTTCGATATCCCCTTGCTTATCCTCTCGGTCATCTTTTTGGGTAGCAAACTGGGCGCACGGACGATTGCGGCGGCATTGACAACTCCTTTATTAATGAATGTGATGTCGCGTTTGGCATATCCTACGCGGGAAGCCTTGCATGCGCTCGACCCTTCCCAGCTATTGGGAGGCATAATGGATTTGTCAGACCACTTGATGCTGACCTGTGTGATGGGTGCTGTATTGATAGGTATCGGGAGCGGCATTGTGGTGAAGAACCAGGCTACTACGGGCGGGAGCGATATTGTGGCGATGATGCTCCAGAAGTATATGCACATCCGTTTTTCACGGGCAATCTTGCTGGTGGATGGGATTGTAGTATGCTTCGGTTTGCTGGTAATCGGATTCGGATTGGGCGGCAAGGATATTCCGGAAGAGCCTTCCGTTTATTTGTCTTTGTATTCGTTAATAGCTATCTTTATCGTATCGCGGGTTATCGCCTATATGATAAACGGAGCGAAGAACGACAAGCTGATATTTGTGATAAGCGATAAGAAGCTGATAGACCTTCATAAGTATATCTTAAAGGATTTGGACCGTACCGCAACGTGTATCAAGAGCAGCGGATTATACACGAAAGAAGAAAAGGAAATGATTTTCCTTGTGGTGAGCTACAAAGAGGTGGCGGGCGTGAAAGCCACGATAAAACTTGCCGACCCGCGTGCCTTTGTCGTAGTGACCGATGCGTATGATACGTTCGGCGAAGGCTGGAAACAATTACCCTCGCCTAATGAGATTGAGCCGGAATGATTACCGTTGACAGACACCCTAAAAAGGATTATCCTATATCGAAAAGAAGAATCACCGCTTGTACTTCCAATTGTATGCCATCGCTATATCGAGCAACTTGCCGGAAGCGATTTTCATCCGGCGGATAATAGAAGCTATCTTGCCGCACACACAGGCATAGAGTACGTAAAGCACAAGAGAGGCAGCCAGACCGGCAATCAAAGGGAACAAGGCAGCCTGTACATCTCCCGCCACGCTTGCCACCGCTATGCCGTCCGCACGGCTCATATTGCCAAAAGCCATAGCCATGCCTATAAACGCACTTAAAACGCCCAAAGCCAATGTAAGGACTACAAACACTCTAATCCACAAACGAATTTTATATAAATTGTCTTTTTGCACATCGGCACACAAAGCCATCGCTTTCTCCATGACATCCATGTCTTCGTCAATCTTCTGCAAACCCGCGCTACATACCAACGCTACAGGCCCGCGCGTGTTTCGGCAAACGTCTACCGCTCCTTCCACATCGCCTTTCTCGACCGCGGCCTCCACCTTTTCCAGCAATCTTTTCGTACCGGCATCCGCTCTGTTCAAAGACACCATACGGACGATACAAAGAACCAGCCCCAACGCAAAAGCCGCACACACTCCTACGGCAAGCCCGGAATTTTCTCCGACAAGCCCGAAGCGCAAGGCTGCGCATACGCCTTCTTGCCTTACCACTTCCGTAGTATCCTCCGCCGCCTGCCCATAACTTTCCAACGGCTCGAACGCAACTACGGCATCTACATCCTGAGCCGACGCAGACTGAATCATCCCCAATGACCACATACCCGTCATCGCAAGAATCGCAAAAAACCTTTTCATTGTGGAATCTTTTTTTAACCTTAACGATACATAACGCCTTAAACGGCTTGCGCGGAGAGAACGGGATTCGAACCCGTGATACGCTTTTGACGTATACACGCTTTCCAGGCGTGCCTCTTCAACCACTCGAGCACCTCTCCTTGCTCCTCGGAAACTGGATGCAAAAGTAGGCTTTATTTTTGACTTTACCTAAAATTTGCCCGCAAAACTCTTTCCGACAGAGACGCAATTAATATATTTTAAACACCTTCAACGCATTTTCCGAGGTGACACGGGCTATTTTATCCCATGTCGCTCCGTAAATATCCGACAGCTTCTCCGCCACCTTCACGATATAAGCGCTTTCGTTCCGCTTGCCCCGGTAAGGCACCGGAGCCAAATAAGGCGAATCGGTCTCTAAAACGACACGTTCCAGGGGGACTACGGCTTTCAATAAAGCGGGCAAAACACTTTTCTTGAAAGTCAGCGTACCGTTCACGCCCAACATAAAGCCGGAATATTCCAGTAGGCGGGCCGCATCGTCTTCCGTGCCCGAAAAGCAATGAAAAATACCTTTCAGGTTTTCATGCCTATAAGGAAACAATGCCTCCAACAATTCCGGATAAGCGGAACGGCAATGAACAATCAGAGGCAAGCCGGACTCCAGCGCCCAACGAATCTGCCGGTCGAACACCTCCAATTGCTCTTTCCGGTAAGCCGTATCCCAGTAAAAATCCAAACCTACCTCGCCGATGCCGTAGAATTTCCTGCCTGAACGGAACCACTCCTCTACCCGCTTCAACCGGGCTTCCCAACCGGAGTCGACTGAAGTGGGATGCAAACCTATCATCGGATAACACCCTTCGTGAGCGTCACATAAAGCCAACATCCGCTCTACCGACTCATCATCGACATTAGGCATGAACAAGCGGGTCACTCCCGCTTCGCCCGCACGGATAAGTGCCAACTCCCGGTCTTCGTCGAATTCCTCGACAAAGAGATGGGTATGTGTATCTATCAAGCCTAACATATCCATTACAAATTTCGGTGCATCAATCCGGTTACAAACTCTTGCAAGGCACACTTACGTCCTTGTTCTACCTGTATCTGTTCCAACAGACGCATGCCTTCCTGATAATACGCCTCGACTTTAGCCTGACAGCTATCGCCCACCTTCTCCTTATTATATATGGCGGTTACAGCCGCTATCTTGCTGGCAGACTCAAACTCTTCGGCAGCAACCCAACGGAGCAACTCGGCACGGGTTTCTTCATCCGCCTTCTCGAAGGCTGTAATCAGCAGAAAAGTTTTCTTGTTGCAAAGAATGTCACCTCCGATATTCTTGCCGAACACCTTCGGGTCGCCGTACACGTCCAGCCAATCGTCCTGCAACTGGAATGCCAACCCGATACGGATACCAAAATCGTATAACGTCTGGGCATCCTGTGCAGACGCTCCACCCAAAATGGCGCCTATCTTCAATGCACCCGCCAGCAAGACCGAAGTCTTCAAGCGTATCATTTCGATGTATTCGCCGACCGTCACATCCCGGCGTGCCTCGAATTCCATATCCCATTGTTGCCCCTCGCACACTTCCAGGGCTGTCTGCGAAAAGACTTCCATCACCGGTTTGACATATTCCGCCGGACAATCCTGCATCAGGAACTGATAAGCGAGGATAATCATCGCGTCGCCTGAAAGGATAGCGGCATTCTCACCCCAACGCTTGTGCACGGTAGGCTTCCCCCTGCGCATATCTGCCTTATCCATCAAGTCATCATGTAGCAAAGTAAAGTTATGATAGGTCTCCAAAGCTGCCGCCTGCGGAAGGACAGACTGCACGTCTTCCTTAAACAAGTTATAAGCAAGCAGCATCAACACGGGGCGTATACGCTTCCCGCCCATGTCGAGCACATATTCTATCGGTTCGTACAACCCCTTCGGATTGCGCGTGTAAGCCAACCCACTCAGGTACGAATGGAAAAGCTCTTGTAATTCCTTCGGTGTTTGTTGTTTCATGATATTCTGTTCGTTTTAGATACTCTGTCCTGCAAATATAGTGGAAAAAACTTAAAACGCCCCACCGAATAAAGAAAGAATTATCGTGAAAATGCGTATCTTTGAACCGCAAATCATAAATAGAAAAGCTAATATGAAAAAAATAACCATTGCCATCGACGGATTTTCGTCGTGCGGAAAAAGCACCATGGCAAAAGACTTGGCGAAAGAAATCGGCTACATCTATATAGATAGCGGAGCCATGTACCGTGCCGTAACCCTTTATTGCATCGAGCACGGACTGTTCAGTCCGGAAGGTGAAATAAAGACCGATGAACTGAAACGGGACATCAGCCAAATACACATTTCTTTCCGGCTGGACCCGACAACCTCTCTTCCCCGTACTTACCTGAACGGGAAAGACGTGGAAAACCAAATCCGCACGTTGGAGGTTTCTTCGAAGGTCAGCCCTGTAGCTGCACTCGGCTTTGTGCGCGAGGCACTGGTACGCCAGCAACAAGAAATGGGCAAGGAAAAAGGCATTGTCATGGACGGACGGGATATCGGCACTACGGTATTCCCCGATGCGGAACTGAAGATATTCGTCACCGCATCTCCCGAAATCCGCGCCCAACGCCGGTATGACGAATTACAAGCCAAAGGACAACCCGCATCGTACGAAGACATCCTGCACAACGTGGAAGAGCGAGACCGCATCGACCAGACGAGAGAAGTCAGTCCGTTGCGCAAAGCGGATGACGCCATCTTGCTGGACAATAGCAACATGACCCTTACGGAACAGAAAGAATGGCTGATTAACCAATACAAACACGCAGCCCAATGATGGAACCGAACGAAAAGCAAGTGGAAATCGACGAAAGCTCCGGCTTCTGCTTCGGGGTGACCACCGCCATCAAGAAAGCCGAAGAAGAACTGGCGAAAGGAGACACCTTATATTGCCTGGGCGACATCGTACACAACGGGCAAGAATGCGAACGGCTGAAAGGACTCGGACTCATCACCATCGACCATGAAAGATTCGCTCGGCTTAGCCACGTGAAAGTATTGCTCAGAGCCCACGGCGAACCTCCCCAAACCTACCAACAGGCACAGGAGAACAATATAGAAATCATCGACGCCACCTGCCCTGTAGTCCTGCGCCTGCAAAAACGCATCAAGCAGGAATTTGACACGGAAAGCCCGGACGGGAAAGACAAGCAAATCGTCATATTCGGAAAGAACGGGCATGCCGAAGTCTTGGGGCTGGTAGGGCAAACCAACGGGAAAGCTATCGTCATCGAGAATTTGGAAGAAGCCAAACGGCTGGATTTCGCCAAGCACATCCGCCTGTATTCGCAAACCACCAAGTCACTCGATGAATTCAGGGAAATAGTTGCCTACATTCAGGCACATATCGTCCCCCCTACCACTTTCCAGTATTACGACACCATTTGCCGGCAAGTGGCAAACCGTATGCCCGAAATACGCAAGTTTGCCTCCGCACACGACTTGGTATTCTTCGTATGCGGACACAAAAGTTCGAACGGCAAAATACTTTTCCAAGAATGCCATAAAGTCAACCCGAACTCGTATCAGATTGACAAACCGGAAGAAATAGACCCGCTTTTATTGCACGAAGCGCACTCGATAGGCATTTGCGGAGCGACATCCACTCCGAAATGGCTGATGGAAGCATGCAAGGACGCCATCCTTTCGATAACAAAAAAAACATAAAAATAGAAGGTAATACATTTGCTTGTACATGAGATTTTTAATACCTTTGCCACATAGGATAATTAACGAATGACATTTTTATATGGGAACTATTAAATGTATTGGTATTCTGACTTCAGGGGGCGATGCTCCCGGTATGAACGCGGCAATCCGTGCCGTCACCCGTTCCGCCATTTATAACGGACTGAGAGTAAAAGGCATCTACCGCGGATATAAAGGCTTGATTACAGGAGAAATCCAAGAGTTCAAGACGCAAAACGTAAGCAACATCATCCAGCAAGGAGGAACCATCCTGAAGACAGCACGTTGCCAGGAGTTCAAGACTCCGGAAGGACGTAAAATCGCCTACGAAACCATGCAACGGGAAGAAATCGACGCTTTGATTGTCATCGGAGGAGACGGCTCGCTGACCGGAGCACGCCTGTTGGCTCAAGAATACGACATTCCTTGCATCGGCTTGCCCGGAACCATCGACAATGACTTGTACGGAACAGATACAACCATCGGTTACGACACCGCATTGAATACAATCCTGGATGCCGTGGATAAAATCCGCGACACAGCTACCTCACACGAGCGTCTTTTCTTCGTGGAAGTGATGGGACGTGATGCCGGATTCCTTGCCTTGAATGGCGCCATTGCCGCAGGAGCCGAAGCCGCCATTATCCCTGAGTTCAATACGGAAGTAGACCAATTGGAAGAGTTCATCAAAAACGGATTCCGCAAGTCGAAGAGCAGCTCCATTGTGCTTGTTGCCGAAAGTGAAATCACCGGAGGAGCCATGCACTATGCCGAACGTGTAAAGAACGAATATCCGCAATACGATGTACGTGTCACCATCTTGGGTCACCTGCAACGCGGAGGAAGCCCCACGGCACACGACCGTATCATCGCCAGCCGCATGGGCGTAGCCAGCATCCAGGCTCTGATGGAAGGACAACGCAACGTAATGATCGGCATCGAGAACGACCAAATCGTATATGTCCCGTTCAGCAAAGCCATCAAGAACGATAAGCCCATCGACCGCGAACTGGTGAACGTGCTTCATGAATTGTCCATCTAAATAAATTGAGAATTGAGAATTGAAAATTATCCATGCGGCATCGCAATTTTTAATTTTCAATTCTCAATTTTCAATTATATCAGTCTTGCGGAACAATCCGTATGCCTCCTTCTTCCAACATAATCAGACGTTTCTTATATAAATCGCCGACCGCTTTCTTGAATGTTTTCTTGCTTACGCCAAACGTATTATAGATTACAGCCGCCTCGGTCTTGTCGTTCATGGTGGTAAACCCGCCCTGAGCCTCAATGTATTGAAGCAACGTTTCCGCAAAGTCGTCTACCTTTTCAAAACCGGCTTTCTGCAAAGCCAAATCAATCTTCCCGTCTTCGCGCACTTGCTTGATATAAGCCTGCAGGCGTTTTCCCGGGCTTAACGGCTGGAACACTTCGTTATGATAGAGCATGCCGCCAAACTTATTATCCACAATCACCTTGTAGCCCAAATCTGTACGTTGCCATACCAAGACATCCACTTCTTCGCCGGTTTCATACTCCGGACGCTCTTTCGACAAGAAATGTTCCACCTTGGCAGAAGCTACGATGCGATAGCTTTCCTCGTCAATGTACACATAGACTATGTATTTGCCGCCCTTCACCATCTTTGCCTTCTGTTCCCGGTAAGGCACAAACAAGTCTTTCATAAGCCCCCAATTCAAGAACGCCCCGAACTGGTTGACCCATGCCACTTCCAGACAAGCGAACTCGCCAACCTGAGCGTACGGCTGCAGGGTTGTAGCCACCAACCGTTCATCCATATCCAAATAGATGAAAACATTCAGCATATCGCCCGGCACACACCCTTTAGGCACATACCGCTTGGGCAACAAGATTTCACCGTCCTCATCACCATTCAAATAAACACCGAAGTCTACCTCCTTCACGACTTCCAACTGATTGTATTTTCCTAACCGTATATGACTCATGACACTAATTTTAAGTGCAAAGATAGGAAGTTTTTTCCATTTATTTCGTATCTTAGCCGAATATAACGGAAAACCAACTTTATCATACTTTAAAAGCGAAACGATTATGAAAAAACTTCTCTTTTTAGCCGCATCGGCAATCGCCCTGCTTTTCCCATCACCAAGCCAAGCACAATCACTCACATGGGCCACGTTCAATATCCGGTATGACAACCCTGCCGACTCACTGAATAACTGGCAATTCCGCAAAGACACCGTCACCCGGTTTATCCAAGCACAAGACATGGACATCGTAGGGATGCAAGAAGTGCTTCACAACCAGTTGGAAGACCTATTGCAACGCCTGCCCGGTTACAAAGCCATCGGAGTGGGACGCGACGATGGGAAAACCCAAGGCGAATATGCCCCTCTCTTGTATAAAGAAGAACGGTTTGAAGTGTTGGATAGCAACACGTTCTGGCTTTCGCAATACCCCGATAGCGTAGGGTTCATCGGATGGGACGGAGCATGTACTCGTATCGCGACATGGGCAAAAATGAAAGACAAGCAGACGGGCAAGGTGTTCATGGCGGTCAATACCCACTTCGACCATGTAGGCGTCACCGCCCGGCGTGAAAGTGCCTTATTGATTATCAAGAAGATAAAAGAAATAGTAGGAGACCGCCCGGCTGTACTGACCGGAGACTTCAACGTAAACGAAGCCTCGGAAGCTTACCGCACCCTCACCACCAATCCCTTCGTACTGAAAGACGCCATGAAGATTGCCGGCAAACGGACGGGAGCAGACTATACCTTCCACGACTTCGGACGTATCCCCTCGGAACAATGCGAGAAAATCGATTTTATCTTTGTCACCCCGAACATCAAAGTGACGGATAGCTTCATACCGAAAGAAGCGGCATCGGAAGGCAAGTTCCTCTCCGACCATAACCCGCAAATCGTACACCTTATATTATAAAGAAACGCAGATTTTCGCAGATTATAATTAAATTATAAATGAATGTCCGCAAAGTACCAACTGTAGGGGCGGGGTCTGCCCGCCCGAATACATCAACTATTGTATCCGTGGGTGCATTCGGGCAGGCAAACCCTGCCCCTACAAGCGTTTGGTAAAATGCGGACATTCAAAAAAACAATCACATGAAACGACAAAACCAAGCGGAAGACCTTTCCGGTCCGATGAAAATGATATTCAACTACAATAACATTTTCTTCAGCTTTTTCTACGACGATACCAGCGGATGCATCCACCGCTCGCGCGAATACGCCATGAATTACGTCTACTCGGGAGAAATGCTGCTTGATAACGGCAAAGAACAGATACACGTAGGAAAAGGCGAATGCGTATTCATCCCCCGCGACCATCACATCACCATGTATAAACGCACCGCCGGAGGAGAAAGGTATTGCGGCATCTTCCTGATGTTCACCCGCAGCTTCCTGAAAGCGATGTACACGAAATTCGAGCAATACAAAGCCCCGGCTCATACCCCTAAATTGGCTTCGGACGTCATCAAGCTGCCCCAAACCGCCGAACTCACCAGCCTCTTCGCCTCCATGGTTCCGTATTTCGACCCGAACGTAAAGCCGCAAGACGATTTGATGCAATTGAAACTGCAAGAAGGGCTGCTTGCCTTGCTCCACATCGACAAGCGTTTCGCACCGATGTTGTTCGACTTCAACGAACCGTGGAAGATAGACATCCTCGACTTCATGAACCAAAACTATATGTATGAGTTCTCGATGGAAGAGCTGGCGCACTACACCGGACGAAGCCTTGCCACCTTCAAGCGGGACTTCAAGAAAGTGAGCGACCTCACTCCCGAAAAGTGGCTGATACGGAAACGGCTGGAAGTGGCATACGACTTAATGAAGCAAGGAGGACGGAAAATAGCAGATGTATATACCGAAGTCGGCTTCAAGAACCAATCCCATTTCTCTACCGCTTTCAAAAAGCTGTACGGCATACCGCCCACTTCCGTATCCGCTCTTAGCTAATAGTGAATAATGAATAACGGCAAGCGGAAACACCCACCGTTATTCACTATTAATTCTCAATTCTCAATTAATTATTATGAATGTCCGCATTCACCCAATTAATTGTAGGGGCGTATTGCATACGCCCGAATACACTAACTCCCTTTGTCATCCTGAACGAAGTGAAGAATGACAATAGTGGGGTGGATGATAACGTGGACGCTTCCGGGCGTATGCGACGATACACATTTTAAGACCGTCTGTATGTGTACCGTTTCCATGATGAATCGTGTTTTGTTAATTGTTTTTCCGCTGGTAGGCGTCGCCCTCTACCGTGCCGTGCATCTCCAGGTATGCTTGGCTCAGATAGTTGCCCATAGGCCATATGCGTTTTAAGTTGACTTAATCGCAAAGATATGAAACAGAAAGGCGTTTGTCAAGAAAAAAGCGGATTATTTTTTATGTTTTTTTGAAGTGGGTCCAGCTGGCCGCAAAGCGCGGCGCAACTATATCCGACAGCCTGCGGAAATATATTGCACGGGGTATGCAAGTATGTGCGTCAGCATCGCATTTTGAAAAAAAAAGACGCCACGTGTGACAAATGTGACAATTGTGACATGTGACAATAATGTTTTTTCGAAAAACGGCGGGAATGAAAAAGAAAGTCTATATATTTATATTAT
>CASFRN010000061.1 GCA_949296855.1 uncultured Bacteroides sp.
GACAAATTAAAAAGTCGTTCCCGAATCTGATACCGCATAAGATGCAGTATATCAACGGTTATATTTGCAAATGTTTAGCTCTTTTTTTCATTTTGGTCTTTATTCGACTTCCCGAATATCATATATTGCAGTTCCACGCTTCTTTTTTGTTAATTTTTAAATCTTCGGGGGACGGGAGATGTTGGAGGACTTAATCATGTATCATAATTATGCAGTTGGCAACATTGTAAGATTAAAATCTAATGGTCAAGAAATGCAAATAACTTCAGTCTGTAGAAATCCATTTGATGGAGAGCTTTCTGGATATATTGTTTGTGAATGGGAAGAAGATGGAAGTCAGTTTAAACGTACATTTCATGTAGATGAAGTGGAATTTGTTAATATGGGAGATGCTAAACCCTATGATGTTGATAGTAATTCTTATTCTTCTTGATGGTAATTGTAAGATGAATGCTTCATTTATAAATAAAGGTTTAATAAGTTATGACTCATATTATCAGAATATTTGTATTTGTTTATATAGTAGGATTTGGTAGTTTTTTGTTAAAAGCTAATCCGATTGTAATAGAATATCCTATGGTTGTTGAGAAATCAATAGAATATTGTGTTATAAACAAAATATGTATCGATGATAATCATACAGAAATCTTCTTTTATTATAAAAATCCATCTTCAAAAGGTTGGATTAATTTTTCGCGTACTACAACGTTGGAAATTTTACGAAGTAGTGAATCATATGAATTGCAATATGCTAAAGGCATTCCTTTATCTCCTTATAAACAAGATTTGAGATTTGGAGAAGGCGTATATTTTTCGTTAGTATTTCCGTCAGTATTAAAAGAAATAAAACGAGGAGATTTTATTAGGATAAAAGAAAATCTTCAAGGAGGTTTTCTGTTTTCATTCCGTTTATATACTAATATTAAGGAATACTCACGACAATGCAAATTAATGAATGATTTTGTATATAAGCAGAAAATGAAAACGAATAATAATAAAGAAAGCGCAATACGCAGTAAAAGCCAAAGAAAAAGGAAGGTATTAAAAAAAGATCCTGATTTTAAAATAGATTAATATTATGATAGTTCATTTGGTGGAATATTTATGTATGAAAAAAGTTTTACTTTTATCTTGTATTTTATTGTGTTTTCTTCCTGCGAAAGCCCAAACCTATAAGTATTATACGAATAGTTTTTCATGTAAAACATATGCAAATGGTTCATGGACTGACTGGAGCCAATGGGAAGATTCGCATATTCTTGTTGTTATTAGCTTGGATAAGAATATTATATCTATTTATAGTGAAAAGATCCAAGAGTATGATATATACGAATATGGAGGTAAGGAATCTGATAACAATGGTGGTGAGTCATTGAACTTTAGTTGTGTTGATAGAAATGGTTTGCCTTGTGGGATAAGATTTAGAATTCAATCAGATGGGGCTAAGCAATTATATATTGATTATAAAAATGCAATATGGGTTTACGGATTGATTGAGAGTTGGAGCATATATCAGGACAAAAAGTATTCCAATGAGCAATTCAATGAAAAAAGGAATAAAGATAAGATAATATACAAACCTTATGTACGGAAGTCAACAACAGGTTCCGTTTATATTAAATCAATAAAAATTTCTTATAGCGAAACTCGTGTAGATTTTGTGACATGTTATACGGGAAATTATATTTTCTTGCATGCTCCGGGGACTAAAAACGCATTGTATATTAGAGCTAATGATCAGAAGTATAAGTTGAAAAAGGTATTGAATATAGCGATGGAAGATAAAGTGACTTTTTGTCCTTTTAATTCAGTGATAGAGTTTTCTGCAATATTTGAACCTTTTCAGACTGTTGTGAGTGAATTAGATGTGATAGAAGGAGAATCAGGAGAATGGAACTTTTATGGAGTCAGTACATCCAATGTATTAGGAGGAGATAATAATATTCCCAATTTATATGAATTGGGTAAGCGCAATTATGAGTCTCATATGAGGCAATTTAATAAATCTTTACCGAATAATGAAGTGAAGCGGTTTCCAGCTAAGCCTGTACGGAAAAGGAAACAATTACAAAAGGATTCTAACTTTAAAATTGATTGATATTATGAGAATAAATTTAGTTTTTGTTGTAGTTTGTCTGATTGCTTTTTCTTCATGCAAACCGACCCTGAAAGAAATTGTTGAAGAAGCAGAATGGGCGACGTTTATCATTTATACGTATGATGAGTATGGTTCTCCAAGTGGAACTGGTTCTGGTTTCTTCATTGATGGTGAGGGAACTGGTATAACTAATTATCATGTACTGGATGGTGCTGTCAAGGCTATATTAAAAACCTCGGATGGGGAGAAATATGAAATAGATCAGGTGATTGCTTCTGATAGGAAGTGGGATATAGCGAAGTTTACCATACGCAATGAAAAAGATAAAAGTTTTTCATATTTGGATTTTGCTGATAAGGAAGTAGAAAAAGGTGATAAGGTTTATAATATCAGTAGTCCGATGGGATTGGAGGCGAGTGTATCGGAGGGTATAGTTTCATCATTAAGAAATGATGGTCAACATGGTAGTACGATACAAATTACGGCACCTATATCTTCTGGAAGTAGTGGGAGCGCATTGTTGAATGAAGATGGAAAAGTTTTTGCGGTTGCTACTTTTAAATATAATAGGGGTGAGAACCTTAATTTTGGAGTGGCAATAGATAGAGAAAAATTGGAGTTGATGGATGGGAATGATTTTGTAAAGAGAAATAGCAAGTTCAATAAGAAAGATAATTTTATCATTCTGAACATATCGAATAGTGGCGACCAGAATGTGGTATTGAATGCCTTGGAGTTTAAGGATGATGCAACTATTGCGTATTTCTCATATACCAATCTGGATATGTCTACAGCTAATAATATGTTGATATGGACAAAGTTAGGAGAGGGCGATAAAGGCTTCCTAATTCATGATTTGGACAGAGATAAGAAATATTATATAACTTCATCGTCCATTGGTACAGATAAAGATAGTGGAACGCCAGTCCCTTTAGCTTCCAATTATAAGTTTAAAGTGTTTTTTCCTCCGATAAAAGATATACCTTCGAATATAGATATAGCGGAAGGATATGCTCCTAAAAGTTGGCAATTCCGTAATATTTGCTTAGATGAATATAAAGACAATTGGGAAATAGACATGAATGCTTATCAGAAAGAATATGCTTATTCAAATATGCATGAGGGACATTTAGCAGATGCAGAGAATTTGTTTTTAGCAATGCTTGATGAAGACCCTGAGGATTTACAAGCATTGAATGCTATGGGGATTATTTCTTTTGTATTGGAAAATTATAGTAATGCTGAAGTATATTTCACACGTGCGATAGAAGCGCATCCCAATAATAGTACAGGTTATTTGAATCGATCTCAAATATATCAATTGCGTGGTGATAATCAGTTAGCTTTACGTGATTTAACTCAAGCCGTGAATAATAGTGCTCAGTCAGATGATTATTACAAAAGGGCATTGCTTTATATAAAGTTGGAAGAATGGGAAAAGGCAGAAAAAGATTTGAATAAAGTAATAAAGACGGAAGATTACAAACGGGATGCCGAACCTTATGTTTATCGTGCTATTTGTAAGTCGCAACAACGTAAACGACAAGCTGCTTGTAAAGATATAGAAATTGCATATAATCTTACAAATGATAAAGAATTGGAAGATATGCTACAAAAAATGTGGAATGATTGTGGGTGTTATTGATGATATAATATAAGTGTAAACTATATTCGTATTTGTTCATTCAAGAATCATTTGTCATAGAACATCAGGATGAATTGAATTGGCAGGCTATGGAATTGAATTCGCGGATAGAATGGACATTCCCTTTGGTGCAATTGTTATTGAGGAAACATGCCCAATTACCGGAACCGGAACAATCTAAAGGTTTGAAAGTCGTTGAACTAAATGATAATTTGCTATGACTACAATTATGGTTGGTAAGAATTATAGGATTGAACAATGTATGAAATGTAGGCATTGTGACGATTTTATCGAATGCAAGCATTATGAGAAAACGGGTACAAAGTGTGAATATTATGAGTTTCCTATAAACAATTCAAAGTGGTCGTTTATACGTCTTTTTTCGTTCAAAGGAAGAATAGGAAGGGCAGAAATGTGGTTGACATTTTTGGGGTGTTTTATTAGTGCAATATTGGTAAACATTTACTTTGTAGAAAATGCTATTTCTACTTCTCTGATATATCTGACTAACGGGCTTTTGCTTTGGATATACTGTGCCCAATATATAAAACGTCTCCATGATTTGGATAGACCTGAAACGGATATTTTTTTATTGATTTTAGGCCATTGGATACCTTTTTTGCATGATGGTGAGTGTTTTTACTCCAAAGGTATAGATGAAGTTAATAAGCATGGAACATCTCCGAACAAGAGCTTTGAGGAGCAGGTATATAAGTCGAATGATAAATATAAAATATATAGGTATTAATCATCGAATGAAAAAGAGGAAAGTGTCACCGAAATAGGCACCTTGTGGTGTGGGGAATTTTTGCTTGATGTCGTCCGATAACAAAGAAAGCCAGCCGAAACGTTGTTTTTTGCTGGCTTTTGTCGTTTTTGCCTTAATGTTTGTGCGCCTGATAGGACTCGAACCTACACGTCTCACGACACCAGATCCTAAGTCTGGCGCGGCTACCAATTACGCCACAGGCGCTTATCCATGTTTTGTGGATTGCGGGTGCAAAGATAAGGCTTATTTTCGAGATTGCAAAATATTAATCCAAATTCTTCAACACCTTGCATGCTGTTTCTATCATCGTGTCTTTTCCGCGTGCGATGTCTTCGCTGGTCATATCCACCTTGATGTCTGGGTTTATGCCGAATTCCAACTGGTTCATTCCGGGGTCGAGCATCGGGCTGGCAGAGAAGCGGATAGACCAGCCGCAGGGGATTTCGGACGAGAACGGAAGGCCTGAGCCTCCTCCCGTCTTGTCGCCCACGAGGGTGACGTTCGGGAATTGGTTCATGCTGTTCACAAAGTCGTTTGTGGCGCTATACGAGCGGCGGTTGGTGAGCACCACGGCTTTCTTTTGCCAGCGGATGCCGTTCGAAGGTTCGATGTACACGGGTTTGGGTTCGGAGAAATTGTTGTGTCCCGGTCCGGTCTTGTGATACATATAGCCCACCAATACCCGTTCGTTGGTGAAGCGCGAAGCTAACTTTTGGGCAGTGGTGAGGTTTCCTCCCCCATTATCCCGCACATCGATAATCAGACCGTCGCATACGGCAAGGGCGTTCAGGGTTTGGTCTAAGTTTCCGTCTCCGATACCGCTTGAGAAGCTCCCGCAATAGATGTATCCGATGTTGTTTTCTAAGATGGCGTAGGTCAGTCCCGATGAGTTCACATAGTCTTTCCCTAAGTAGATGCTTTGGATGCTGTCGCTGAAATTATGAGGGAAGGCGTCAAACCACGCACGGTATTGCGAGGTACCGGTGGCACTGGAGAGGTTCACATGTCCGTCCCTTAGTTCGTTCACCATATCCGAGAGCACTTCGTAGAGGTTTTCCCACGTCATATCGGGCGTGATGCGTTGGGCGTAGCGGGTGTGCACTTCGTCCCAGTCCAGCCCGTATTCCTCGTGTTTATAGTCGAGGAAGCAATATTGTTCGTCTATGATTTTCCATAACGATTCGAAGTTGGCTTCAGGCGAGTTGCCCGCTATGTCTTCACGGATGCACGAGCCAAAGAGAAGGCAGATTAGAATTGAACACAGAGACACGGAGGCACAGAGATTTTTTATTCTGATATGGAAAAGGTTGCGGAGAATTACAGTTCCCCGTATGTATTGAGTTGTGAAATTAAGAGAAATAGGAATACTCTGTGTCTTTGTGTCTCTGTGTTTCATAAAAAATCGTTTTATCATCAGAATGGATTTGTTTTACAAGGAACATTGGCACGGCTCTTCCCGCGCATCAGGTATAGGTGCCGCACGATGCCTATCATGAAATCGTGCGAATAGGTATGGCTTTTCAGGTGGTTCACCTTGGCTTGCTGGAGGTCGCAGATGTAGCCTACGCGCATCACTGTATTCCGCAGGGGGAAGTCGAGGGTGAGCAGTTGGCGGAGCGAAGGATTGTTGTGCAGGGAGGTGAACGCCACGTTCCGTCCTCCGTTGCCTAAGGAGAATATCTCGTAATACGATTCGCCGAACTCGGGCGAGAACATTGCGCCCAGCAGGGGCAAGTTTGCTTGATAGCGCAGGGTCATCGGGTAGTTCTTGAGGCGGAATTTCCAGATGAGCATTCCCGATGCTCCCAGTCCTCCGTAGGCTTTCGCTTGGGCTGGATTGTTCGAGTTGCGCCGGTTGTACACTACGCCTACATTCAGGTCGAGCATCGGGCCGAAGAGGACTTTCAGCCCTTCGGCGGGACGGAATTGGTAATGCAGGGCATAGCTCCAGTTCACCAGTCCGCCGTAAGTATGGTTGGTTTGCGAGATGTTCTCGGTGTACGAAGCGTGTAGCTGGAGCAGGTTTTGCGCCGAGACGTTCCCGTCCATCAGGCGGGTCATCCGCATTGTCTCGTAAGCGAAGCGCATTTCAGGACCTTGGTATTCCAAGGGCGAAAGATAGGTCTCGAACGTATTGTTGTGTCCTGCCCCTATCATTGCCGAGCGCATCACGTAACGGGTTGCCCGCAAGGAGTCTTGCGCTTGGATGCAGACCGGAGAGCAGGCTAAGGTTATCAGGATAAGAACACAGAGGCACAGAGGCACAAAGGTTTTATTGTTTATTCTCTGTGTCTTTGTGTCTCTGTGTTCGATATAAATCAATGTTTTCATTGTTCTTCAGAATCGAATAAATTCATTTGTCCGTTCTCGTCTTCGGGTGTTCCGGATTCTTCCGTGTCGGGTGTTTCTTCGGGTTCGGGCATACGGGTAGGTTCCAGTTCGTTGATTTCCGCCACGGTGTAGGTGGTGAGTCGTTTCCCTTTCGCCTTATAACTCTTTACGCCTACGAAGTCGGACGCTTCTATGATGAGGGCTTCGCGGAAGGCATCGTGCCCGCCGAAGACTACTTGGATGCGCGGATACGTTTCCGCAGTAAGCAGTATGGGGCGGCTTGCTTTATTCTCGCCCAGGTAGTTCTGGCGTTTGGTAGTGGTCTCGAAGCAGAAGCGTTTCAGGTACGGGTAGTTTTGCTGGTCGGCATCGTAAAGCACGGCGGTCCATACCTGTTCAGGGTCGAACTTGCCGATGAAGCGGATGTCGGGGTCGTAATGGTTGTTCAGGTCGAAGTCGGAAGTGTAGAAGTCTCCGTCCGTATGTACGATGAGGATGCGGTCTTCGCTTTGGAATTCGCCCAAATATTCGCCTCGCCCGTCGTAGTTCAGGCGCAGCACGTCATGGTCGAACCACACTTTGCGTCCGCCCAAGGTGGAGCCTCCGCGTTGCTTCAGCCCTATCTTGTGCACCTCGTACTTGGTGAGCAGGTTGCCCATCGACTGGCGTCCCTTGATGCCGATGCCGCTGAAGTCGCGTTCGAACACTAACTTCTTGATGCGCGGGTTGGGGCGCAGGGTTACTTTTACGGTTTCCGCCTCGCCGTTGGGGTTGGCGGTGAAATATACGATGCGTGAGCCGGGCGTGCCTTGCGTCACGTCGTATTCGCGGTCGCGTATCATCGAAGTCACGTTGAAACGCTTGATGTAGTGGTATCCGTCTTTCCCGTCGCGGTAGATGACGTTGTATATCGTCCGTTTGTCGTTCTTCTTGAACACGTTGACATAGAGGATGTTCTTGCCTACGAAGAGCTTGTCTTGCACCCGCACGATTTTGTATTTCCCGTCGCGGTAGAAGACGATTACATCATCGATGTCCGAGCAGTTGCATACGAACTCGTCTTTCTTTAGCCCCGTGCCGATGAAGCCTTCCTCGCGGTTGATGTAGAGTTTTTCGTTGGCTTCCGCCACTTTGGTGGCTACAATGGTGTCGAAGTTGCGTATCTCGGTGCGGCGGGGGAAGCCGGCTCCGTATTTTTCCTTTAGGCGGCGGAACCAGTCGATGGTATAATCGGTGATGTGTGCCAGGTGGTTTTCGGTTTCTTCGATGTCGGCTTTCAGGCGCGCGATGTTCTCATCTGCCTTGTCCTTATTGAATTTCAGGATGCGTGCCATCTTGATTTCCATCAGCTTGAGGATGTCTTCCTTGGTCACTTCGCGCACCATTTGGGGATAGAACGGAGTGAGCCGCTCATCAATGTGGGCGCAGGCGGCGTCCATGTTTTCGGCTTGTTCGAACTCGCGGTCTTTGTAGATACGTTCTTCGATGAAGATGCGTTCCAGTGAGGCGAAGTGCAGGGTTTCGAGTGTCTCGTCGCGCTGGATTTCCAGTTCGCGGCGCAAGAGTCCGAGGGTATGTTCCACCGACTTGCGGAGCACCGTGCCTACGGAGAGGAAATGCGGTTTCTTGTCCTCGATGACACAGCAGTTGGGCGAAATGTTCACTTCGCAATCCGTAAAGGCATAGAGGGCGTCGAGGGTCTTGTCCGATGAGGCTCCGGGTGCTAAGTGCACCAATATTTCTACTTTATCGGCGGTATTGTCGTCCACCTTGCGCACCTTAATCTTTCCTTTCTCCACGGCTTTCAGGATGGAGTCGATGAGCGACGAGGTGGTCTTCCCGTAGGGGATTTCGCTGATGCAGAGTGTCTTGTTGTCGAGCTTCGATATTTTTGCACGCACGCGCACCACGCCTCCGCGCTCTCCATCGTTGTAGCGCGATACGTCGACCGCCCCTCCGGTCTGGAAGTCGGGGTAGAGATGAAATTCTTCACCTTTCAGGCAAGCGATGGCTGCATCGCATAGCTCGTTGAAGTTGTGGGGCAGGATTTTCGACGAAAGCCCCACGGCAATGCCTTCCACGCCCTGTGCTAAAAGCAAAGGGAATTTCACGGGCAGGGTGACGGGTTCGCGGTTGCGTCCGTCGTAAGAGGCTTGCCATTCGGTGGTTTTGGGATTAAACACCACATCGAGCGCGAATTTCGAGAGCCTTGCCTCGATGTATCGGGGTGCGGCGGCATCGTCGCCCGTCAGGATGTTTCCCCAGTTCCCTTGGCAATCGATGAGCAAGTCTTTCTGGCCTAATTGCACTAACGCATCGCCGATGGATGCATCGCCATGCGGGTGGAACTGCATGGTATGCCCCACGATGTTCGCCACCTTGTTGTAGCGTCCGTCGTCCAGCCGTTTCATGGCGTGCAAGATACGCCGTTGCACGGGTTTCAGCCCGTCGTTGATATGGGGTACGGCACGCTCCAAAATGACGTACGAGGCATAGTCGAGAAACCAGTTTTGGTACATTCCGCTCAGCTGGTACTTCACCGCCTTGTCCGTGGGCGATGCCGGCTTGTAGTTTGTCTCCGCTTCTTTTTCAGGTATATCCGTTGTTTCGTTGTTGTCTAAAATATCGTCGCTCATAATCGTTTTCTGCTTGATGCAAATGTACGGAGAATAATCGGAAAAAACAAGAGTTCCCGGTTGGCTTCCTGCGGTTGGGCGAAAAGGGGCCGGTTACGCTTTTTTTTTTTGTCCGCGCTCCGGCTCTGCTTGGTCATAGTTGCATGGGTTGGGGTATATATATGCGCGGCACGGCGCATCTGTTTGCGCGCGCCGCCGGATATAGCTTGGTTTTCTCTTTTTTGCAGGCGAGTTTGCAAACATCGTGTCTCAATCTCCTTAAAACTCAAAAAATAATTGTATATTTGCACTCTCATAATTTAACTACAGATTTATGTCGTGCATTTTACATATTGAGACATCCACAGAGGTCTGCTCGGTAGCCGTCAGTCAGGATGGAGCTTGCATTTATTCGAAAGAAGATTTTGAAGGCCCGTCGCACGCCGTTGTGCTGGGTGTGTACGTAGACGAAGCTTTGTCTTTTATCAACAGCCATGCTATTCCGCTTGATGCCGTGGCGGTGAGTTGCGGCCCCGGTTCGTATACGGGGCTTCGTATCGGGGTGTCGATGGCGAAAGGGGTGTGCTACGGGATGGGCGTGCCGCTTATCGGGCTTCCTACGCTTGAAGTGATGTGTGTGCCGATACTGCTCCGCGAGGAGTTGCCCGGCGACGCTTTGCTTTGCCCGATGATTGACGCACGCCGGATGGAAGTCTATGCTGCTGTTTACGACCGTGCCTTGCGGGTGCAACGCCCCATCAGCGCCGATGTCATCGATGAGGGTTCGTATGCCGGATTCTTGGCGGAGCACCCTGTTTATTTCTTCGGGAACGGTTCGGGGAAATGCAGGGAAAAGATTACCCATCCCAACGCCCGTTTCATCGAAGGCATCCATCCTCTTGCCAAATGGATGTTTCCCTTGGCGGAAAAAGCCGTGGCGAGGGAAGAATTTAAGGACGTGGCTTATTTCGAGCCTTTCTATCTGAAAGAATTTGTGGCTTCAAAACCTAAGAAATTATTATAAAAAGGATATGGAATATAATACCCAACAACGGAGATTGCCGCTTCCCGAATACGGGCGGAGCGTGCAGAACATGGTAGATTATGCTTTGACAATAGAAGACCGGGGCGAACGCCAGCGTTGCGCCAATACGATAGTGGGCATTATGGGGAATATGTTCCCCAACCTGCGCGACGCGAGCGACAACAACCATAAATTGTGGGACCATCTTGCCATTATGGCCGATTTCAAGCTGGACATCGATTACCCGGTGGAAGTGGTGAAGAAAGAGAGCCTTGAAATCAAGCCCGACCGCATCCCGTACTCGCAGCACAACATCCGCTACCGGCATTACGGACGCTATATGCAGGAACTGATCCGCATCGCTTCGGGCTATCCGGAGGATGACGGGCGGAAGATGCGTCTTCTGAACCTGATAGCCAATCACCTGAAGAAGGACTACCAGAACTGGAATAACAAGGACGGGATAGAGAACCAGAAAGTGCTGGACGACTTGTATGAGCTTTCGGGCGGGAAAATCAGGTTAGACCTCAGCGATGTGCGCTTGGCCGAGCAGCGCTTCATGCCGCGCCGCCGCCAGATGAACAACAATAACCACAACCAGCAGAAAAGGAAGTATCAAGACTCTAACCGGTAAGGCTATATGGCATCGTTTGTAATAGAGGGAGGGCACAAACTGCACGGCGAAATCGTCCCGCAGGGGGCGAAGAACGAAGTGCTGGAGGTGATTTGCGCTACGTTGCTGACCGATGAAGAGGTGGTTATCAGCAACATCCCGAACATCTTGGATGTGAACAACCTCATCCAGTTGCTCCGCGATATGGGCGTGAAGGTGGAGAAGAAAGGCATGGATACGTATGCGTTTCGTGCCGATGCCATCGACTTCGGTTACTTGGAGGGTGATGAATTCCTTGCCCGATGCTCCCGCTTGCGCGGGTCGGTCATGCTTATTGGCCCGTTAGTAGCCCGATTCGGGAAAGCTATGATAGCCAAGCCCGGAGGAGACAAAATCGGGCGGCGCAGGCTGGACACGCACTTCTTAGGCATCCAGAAGTTAGGCGCTACGTTCCAGTACGATAGCCTGAAGGGGGTGTTCCGCATCTCTGCGGAGCATTTGAAAGGCACTTACATGCTGCTGGACGAGGCATCGGTCACGGGTACGGCAAATATTCTGATGACCGCCGTACTTGCCGAAGGAAAGACCACCATTTACAATGCCGCGTGCGAGCCTTACATCCAGCAACTTTGCCGGATGCTGAACAGCATGGGGGCGCATATCGAAGGCATCGCCTCGAATCTCCTGACCATTGAGGGTGTAAAAAGCCTGAAAGGATGCGCACACCGTGTGTTGCCCGACATGATTGAAGCGGGAAGCTTCATCGGCATGGCGGCTATGACGGGAAGTGAAATCACGATTAAGGACGTGTCTTACCAGAACTTAGGCATCATCCCCGATAGTTTCCGTCGGTTGGGCATCCGTCTGGAACAGCACGGAGACGATATTTTCATTCCCCAGCAAGAGCATTACGAAATCGAGTCGTTCATTGACGGTTCGATTATGACCATAGCCGATGCGCCTTGGCCAGGGCTGACCCCCGACTTATTGAGCGTGATGCTGGTCGTTGCCACCCAAGCCAAAGGAAGTGTCCTGATTCACCAGAAGATGTTCGAAAGCCGCCTGTTCTTTGTAGACAAGCTGATTGATATGGGCGCACAAATCATCCTTTGCGACCCGCACCGTGCGGTAGTTATCGGGCACGACCGCACCTTCCGCCTGCGTGGAGGAAATATGACCTCGCCCGATATCCGTGCAGGAATCGCCCTGCTGATAGCCGCACTCGACGCGGAAGGCATCAGCCGCATCCATAACATCGAGCAGATAGACCGCGGATACCAATATATCGAACAACGCCTATCGGCATTAGGCGCACGTATCACCCGTATTGAATAAGGCGTATGATAAGAAAGGAAGAAGTTTTTAAAATCGGTGTCATCAACAAGCCGCACGGAGTAAAAGGCGAAGTGTCTTTCACCTTTACCGATGACATATTCGACCGTGTGGATTGCGATTACCTTATCTTATTGATGGACGGCATCTTAGTGCCTTTCTTCATGGAGGAATACCGTTTCCGCTCCGACAATATGGCATTGGTGAAATTCGAGGACATCGACACCGCCGAACAAGCGCGGAAGTTTACCAATGTAGAAGTGTATTTCCCTAAGAAATTCATGGACGAGCAAGAAGATGTGACTTCATGGAATTTCTTTATCGGCTTCCGGGTAGAAGATGTGCATCATGGCTATTTAGGCGAGATAACCGATGTGGACGATACAACGATAAACGTTCTTTTCTCTATTGAGAAAGACGGAGAAGAGCTTTTATTGCCCGCCCACGAGGAATTTATCATCGACTTAGACCGGGAAAAGAAGGTGATGAAAGTCGATGTGCCCGACGGATTGATTGAATCCTAATATATATAATAAGGTATGAAGAAAGCACGTAAAGCGTTTTGGCATAACATCCGGTTCAAGTATAAGTTGAGCATTGTCAACGAGAATACCTTGGAAGAAGTGGTAGGCATCCATGTCTCCAAGCTGAACGGCTTGTCGGTCTTGCTGGTTTTTTGCGTTGTGATTTTCTTCATCGCTTCCCTTATCATCGTGTTTACCCCTTTACGCAATTACCTGCCCGGTTATATGAATAGCGAAGTGCGTGCCCAAGTGGTGGCAAATGCCTTGCGTGCCGATTCCCTGCAAGCCGCGCTCAACCGTCAGAACCGGTATGTGATGAATATCCGCGATATATTGAGCGGGCAGGTGAAGGCAGATACAGTGCAGTCTATCGACTCGCTGACCGACTTAAGGGAAGAAGAACTGATGGCTCGCTCACAAGAAGAAGACGAGTTCGTGAGGCGATACGAAGCCCGCGAACGGTATAACCTGACCGCCATAACGGAAGCGGAAGATGCCGCAGGGTTCATCTTCTACCGCCCGGTACGGGGCGTAATGTCTGCTAACTTCAATCCGGACAACCGGCATTTTGGAGTGGATTTGACCGCAAGCCCGAATGAAACCATTTTATCCGTATTGGACGGTACGGTCATCTTTGCCGGATACACTCCCGGCTGGGGATACGTGCTCCAGATACAACATCCGCAAAACTTCATCTCGGTGTATAAACATTGCAATTCATTGATGAAGCGCGAAGGAGATAAAGTAAAAGGAGGAGAAGGCATTGCCTTAGTGGGTGATGCGATAGATAAGGACGACAAGCCTCATCTCCATTTCGAGTTGTGGCACAAAGGGAATCCGGTCAATCCGGAGCAATATGTGGTATTCTAAGTGAAGAATGAAAAATATGTTGATAAATAAATTTCACCACAAAGGACACAGAGTACCACAAAGGAAATAAAATAAAAAACTCCGTGTGCCTCTGTGCTCTCTGTGGTGAGGCTCAAAATAAAAAAGCTTATGAAAAGGCAAATAGCAATATTAGGTTCTACAGGCTCTATCGGGACACAAGCCTTGCAAGTCATCAAGGAGCATCCCGACCTGTACGAAGTGTATGCCCTTACGGCAAATAATAAGGCGGACTTACTTGCCCGGCAAGCACGCGAGTTCATGCCCGAAGCCGTAGTTATAGCCAATGAAGATAAATATGCGGCACTGAAAGAAGCCCTTTCCGACCTGCCTATTAAGGTTTATGCGGGAAAAGACGCTTTGGCTCAGATTGTAGAGTCAAAACCGATTGATATTGTATTGACCGCCATGGTGGGCTATGCGGGATTGCTTCCTACAATGAATGCCATCCGTGCAGGGAAAGCCATTGCCCTTGCCAATAAGGAAACAATGGTCGTAGCTGGCGAGATTATCAATGCTTTGGCACAAGAATATCACGCCCCTATCCTTCCGGTAGACTCGGAACATTCGGCTATCTTCCAATGCTTAGAGGTGAACAATCCCGTATCGAAAGTGATTCTTACCGCTTCGGGAGGCCCGTTCCGCACTTACACCATAGACCAGCTCCGCACGGTGACCAAGGCGCAGGCATTGCATCACCCCAACTGGCACATGGGAGCAAAAATCACCATTGACTCGGCTTCGATGATGAACAAGGGATTCGAGGTCATCGAAGCCAAATGGCTCTTCGGGGTACGTCCCGACCAAATCGAGGTCGTAGTACATCCCCAGTCGGTCATTCATTCCATGGTGGAATTCGAAGACGGAGCGGTAAAAGCCCAATTAGGTGTGCCCGATATGCGTCTTCCTATCCAGTATGCCTTCTCTTATCCCAAGCGGGTATCCCTTTCGGGAGAGCGGTTGGACTTTGCAAAATACAATACCCTGACCTTCGAGAAGCCCGATACGGAACGTTTCCGCAATTTGGCTTTGGCATACGAAGCCTTGCATCAAGGCGGGAATATGCCTTGCATCGTAAATGCAGCTAATGAGGTGGTCGTAGCCGCATTCTTAGAAGACAAGATTTCCTTCCTCGGCATGAGTGAGGTAATAGAGAAGACCATGGGACGGGTATCGTTCATCCAACGTCCGAGATATGAAGATTATGTAGCGACCGATGCCGAGACCCGCCGCATCGCCGCGGAATTAGTGATAAATACAAGGTACTAATTGACATAAATTTTAATGTCATCCTGAACGCAATGAAGGATTTCGTGTACATACACGTAGATGCACCGAGATTCTTCACTACGTTCAGAATGACAATAGAGTATAAATATTAATTAAAAACAAACAGTTATAGAATGGAAACCTTTTTGATTCGTGCGCTCCAGCTCATTCTCAGTTTTTCGATACTGGTGATTGTGCATGAAGGAGGACACTTTTTCTTTGCCCGCCTTTTCAAGATACGGGTGGAGAAGTTTTATATTTTCTTCGACCCTTGGTTCGCTTTGTTCAAGTATAAGCCGAAGCATAGCGATACGGAGTATGGAGTAGGTTGGCTGCCCTTGGGAGGGTATTGCAAAATCTCGGGTATGATTGATGAATCAATGGATACCGAACAAATGAAAAAACCGCCTCAGCCATGGGAATTCCGCTCCAAGCCTGCTGGACAACGGCTTTTGGTAATGATAGGCGGAGTGTTGATGAACTTCATCCTTGCCTTATTTATTTACTCCATGATTCTCTTCACATGGGGAGATTCGTACATTGCCCTGAAAGATATGACCTACGGCATGAAGTTTAATGACCAAGCAAAAGAAATAGGCTTCCGCGACGGGGACATTCTTTTGAGTGCCGACGGTAAGGAATTGACCCGCTTCAACGGGGATATGATCCGCGACATTGTGGAAGCACGTGAAGTGACAGTGCTTCGTGGCGGACAAGAGGAACGAATCCTGATGCCTGAGTTAAGCTTACTTGACGTAGCACAAGCTAATCCGATGTTCGTCTCTGTATTCCAACCCAACGTAGTTGATTCGGTCATTGCCGGGGGTGGGTTTGCGCAAGCGGGCATCCAGAAAGGAGACTCGCTTGTGGCGTTCAACGGCACGGAAATCAATTCTTGGAATGAGTTTTTAGAGCAAATGAACCGTCTCCAACTCAATGCCGAGTTGCAGGAAAAAACTTCGGGCGAGTTTACGTTGGTCTATTCACGTGCCGGAGTACGCGATACGGTCAATGTACAAACAGATACCAATTTTAAAGTAAATGCGATAGGAGGCTTAATCGATTATAAAGTGACCGATGTATCGTATGGCTTCTTCCAGTCTTTCCCTGCAGGTGTAATGTTGGGAATCAACACATTGAAAGGATATGCCAACGACATGAAGTATGTCTTTACCGCCGAAGGAGCCAAGAGTTTGGGAGGATTCGGCACTATCGGAAGCATCTTTCCGAAAGCATGGGATTGGCAACGCTTTTGGGAAATGACGGCACTCCTCTCTATTATGCTCGCCGTTATGAACATCCTGCCCATTCCTGCATTGGACGGAGGACACGTCTTGTTTTTGTTGTATGAAATCATTGCCCGACGCAAGCCCAGCGACAAGTTTATGGAATATGCGCAAATGGTAGGTATGTTCCTGCTTTTAGCCTTGCTTATTTGGGCGAACTTTAACGATGTTGTGAGATTTTTATTGTAGCATTTAGGAGGTAAAGGAGGTAAAGAATAAAAGGAGGTAAAGGAGATAAAGAATAAAAGGAGGTAAAGAATAAAAGGAGGTAAAGGAGATAAAGAATTAAAGCATAGAAGATGAAGCTTAATCGCAAAAACTCCTTTAATACTTTACCTCCTTTAATACTTTAATACTTTACCTCCTTTAATACTTTACCTCCTTTAATACTTTAACACTTGAATACTTGAATATCAAAAACTATGAATCCGCTTTACATTCATTGGAATCCCGACCCCGTGCTCTTCCATATCGGCAACTTCGGACTTCGGTGGTATAGCATCTTTTGGATGATTGCCATTTTAGCGGCTTGCCAAGTGGTATATAAACTCTATCAAGTGAAGAAATTGCCGATAGACACTTACCAGTCATTATTTGTCTATTGCATGGTAGGCGTATTTGTGGGTGCACGGTTGGGGCATTGCCTGTTCTACGACCCGTCTTATTTCTTGGCGCATCCGTTAGAGATTGTACTCCCTATCCGTTTTCTTCCGAATGGAGAGTGGATATTTACGGGATATGCCGGACTTGCCAGCCACGGAGGGACATTGGGTTTGATTATCGCCCTTTATCTTTTTTGCCGGAAAACCAAGATACATTACTTGGATGTGCTTGATATGTTAGGCATTGCCGCACCGGTAGCGGCTGGTTTCATACGCCTTGCCAACCTGATGAATTCCGAAATCATTGGCATGCCGACCACATTGCCTTGGGCATTTGTCTTCGAGCAAGTCGACCTCCAGCCCCGGCATCCGGCTCAGCTTTACGAAGCGCTTGCCTATTTCCTGTTCTTCGGCATCATGGTCTGGATATACTGGAAGCGGAAAGACACTGCCCGCAAAGGTTTCTATTTCGGGCTTTGCATCGCCTTGATATTCACTTTCCGTTTCTTCATCGAGTTTCTCAAAGAACGTCAAGTAGAGTTCGAGAACGCTATGCCTATCGACATGGGGCAGGTGTTGAGCATTCCTTTCATCCTGTTGGGGCTTTATTTCGTATTCCGGCATAAAACGGATAAACTTAAAAATTAAATACTTAAACAAACAAGCAGAGTTTATGAAAATACGCATTTTATCTCTTTTATTCTTAGGGCTTGCCCTTCAGACTATGACCGCGCTTGCCCAAGAGCGTCTGCCCGAATACATTCAGGCAGAGAAATTTACACAGGAAAAGCTGAACACGATGTTGTTTTCAACTGTAGTTGACCCGCATTGGTTCCCCACAGGAAATGATTTTTGGTTCGAATACAAAACCAGCGAAGGTACGTTTTGGTATGTAGTCGACCCCGATGCACGCCGGAAGACTCCGTTATTCGACCGTGACGAATTGGCATCCCAGCTTACTGAAATCGTGCACGACCCGTTCGAAGCACGCCATTTACCTATCCAAAATCTGAAAGTACAGGAAGACGGACGTACCTTTACCTTCGAAGTAACCTCTTCGCAAGATAAAAAGCCGAAGAAAGACGATAAGAAGAAGACGGACAAGCCTGAAAAGGAAGTGTTCTATTTCTCATACGATTACCCGACACGCAAACTGACCCGCTTGACTGAAGAAGCCAAAGAGCCGAAACAATTGGATTGGGCATCGGTTTCTCCCGACGGGCAAACGGTGGTTTACGCTAAAGATTGCAACCTCTACCGCATGAGCATCGCCGATTACCGCAAGGCGCAAAAGGATGAGAAAGACAGTACGATTGTAGAAATCCAGTTGACAAAAGACGGAAGCGAACATTTCGGTTACGGAATCCCGTATAGCATACTGAATACCGACACTCTTTGCAATGGGAAACGCCGTGGCGTATGGGGATACTGGTCGCCCGACTCCAAACATTTTGTTACGGTAGTTACCGACGAACGGAAAGTGAAAGACTTGTGGGTCATCAATTCGCTGGCTTCTCCCCGCCCTACATTAGAGACTTACCGCTATCAGATGCCGGGAGAAATGGATGCGCCCGAAGATCATCTGTATATCTTCAACATGACCGACAACACACGGAAAGAAATCCGTACGGCGGCATGGAAAAATCAGACATTGATGATAGAAAGCCGTCCGTATCAGATGAAAGAACGCGATGCCGAATTCCGTTCGGATGTTTGGCAAGGTGATGATAACCGTTTCTTCCTCACCCGCAGCAGCCGAGACCTGCACCGCATTGATGTCTGCACGTATACCATCGGAGAAGATTCAATCGTCCCTATCGTGAAAGAACGGATGAATACGTATCAGGAAACCCGCCCCATTCAGGTACTGGGCGGCGGAAAAGAGTTTATCCAATGGAGTGAACGCGACGGATGGGCACACCTTTATTTATATGATGACCAAGGAAACCTGAAGAACCGCATCACCAAGGGACCGTGGCACGTAGAACGAGTTGTAAAAGTTGACTCGGCTACCCGCACTATCTATTTCACCGCTAACGGACGTGAAGAAGGTGAAAATCCTTATTACGAACACCTGTATAAGGTGAATGCCGACGGAAGCGGATTGAAACTCTTGACTCAAGGCGAATATTTCCACGAAATAGATATAGACGATGACGCCCGTTTCATCGTAGACAATTATTCGCGGGTAAACACCGTACCCAATGCTGTCTTGATAGACCGTAATGGAAATAAAGTGATGGATTTGCAAGAAAGTGATTTTTCCCAACTCTTTGCCGCTGGTTATCAATTTCCCGAACTCTTTACGGTAAAAGCGGCAGACGGAGTGACCGATCTCTACGGCGTGATGTACAAGCCTTACAATTTCGATTCGACCAAGGTTTATCCGATTGTAGACTACGTTTATCCCGGTCCGCAAGTGGAAGCGGTTTACTATCCGTTTACCCGCATGAGTGTACGTACCGACCGTCTGGCTCAGGCTGGATTTATTGTGATTTCGGTAGGTCAGCGCGGCGGACACCCCAGTCGCTCTAAATGGTATCACAATTATGGATACGGCAATATGCGCGACTATCCCCTCGCCGACCATAAGGCAGCGGTAGAACAATTGGCTGCACGCCATTCGTTTATTGATATTGACCGGGTAGGTATCCACGGGCATTCCGGAGGCGGTTTCATGTCTACGGCAGCTATCCTCCAATATCCTGACTTCTATAAAGCAGCCGTATCGTGCGCGGGGAACCACGATAACCGTATCTACAACCGTTGGTGGAGCGAAACGCACCACGGAGTGAAAGAAGAAATAACCGAAAAGGGCGATACCACTTTCGTCTATAAAATAGCGACGAATCCCGAAATTGCCAAGCAACTGAAAGGACACCTGATGCTGGTACACGGCGATATCGACAACAACGTACATCCGGCTAATACCATCCGTGTAGTAGATGCCTTGATTCGCGCGAACAAACGTTTCGAGATGCTCATCCTTCCTGGCCAGCGTCACGGCTTTGGCGATATGGACGAATATTTTTACTGGCGCATGGTGGACTTCTTCTCGCGTTGGCTGAACGGGAAAGCCGAAGAATCGGTGGATATTCCCCGGCGCTGACAAAGAAAGAGGATTCGTTGCGTAAAAGATAAAAAAAGAAGAGGCTGCATCAAAATGAAGTTGATTTCTATTTTGAGACAGCCTCTTTTCTTGTTGGATAAGTGTTAATTTGGAACATTTTCTCTTGAAAGGTATGGTTAGGATATCGTCTGTTTGAAGTGTTTATAGTTTACATATTTTTACAATGCTTCGATTTCGTCTACTTTAAGTCCAGTAGCTTTTGCTATGATATCTACAGAAACACCTAAGCGTTTCAAGTTTTGTGCATCTTCCAATTTGCCTTTTTCCATGCCTTCTTTCATGCCTTTTTCCATGCTTTCTTTTATCGCATTTTCCATTCTTTCCTGCATATCCTCTTCATAAATCCGGTTGACATAGTAGCGGTCTACTGCCTTATCGTATGCCACCCGGTTCGCCTCCGATAGGTTAGCCACGGCAGCCAGCCGTTCCAGATGCTTGAACACCTGTTCCTTCAGTGCATCCGGCATTCTGTTCCATTCGTTCATATTCTTCAGTGCATAGATTAGTTTGTCATACAATGTTTCGCATTCCTCCAACCGCTTGGTGAAGTAAGGGAACTGCAAGTATATCTGCCGGAAATGCGGATTCACCGTCCGTCCGTTCTCACGGTCGGCAACCACCGTATCCGTGCGGAATTTCGCCTCTAGTTTCGTTTCTTTGAAGTTCATCAGGAATATCCCGTACACCGTAGGCAGCTTGTAACGGTCACCATAACGAGGCGGCTTTTCCCTCATAATGCACGTCATGCCTTCCTCATCATTTGACGGCAAGTTCACCTCGTCCGTTATGGGACGTTCTATCAACCGGCTGATGGCACGGCACACGTAATACAGCGTGCGGTCAAGGAAATTGCTGTGCCACCGGTTCTGCATCTCCACGATGATGTATTCCCCGCTCGAAGTCAGGCAATACAGGTCGAAGATAATCCCTCGGTCGTTCACGTTGTCCGAATTGTCTTCCTTGTCGATGAACGTCAGGTTCTCGATATGATGCTCTCCCGCAAGCAGTTCGTTCAGCAAGGTGATGAGCAGTTCCTTGCTGGCAGGTTGCCCGAAGATAATCTTGAAACCGATGTCGGTAAACGGGTTCACAAAATGGGCCATATGTCTTTCACTTTTCCTCATGCCTCAAAGATACGCAAACTTGAGGAGATTGACAAATTTGTATGCAGTGAAGTCAGGGCAAACGTATCTAAATTTTGCGTAAAAGTGCAAGCTTGTTATCTTTGCACGTCCAAATGAATATGATATGCAAAGATTTTACACTTCCATTAGACTGATATGCGCTTATCTGATTGCTATGGTTTTACTTCCTATAGCCTTAATCTGCAAGCTGTTTCGCAAATAAAATCATTTGCCGAACGGATTTTTATATATGCCCAGCAACTGCTTTGCGAAGTAGTAGAAAAACATCATGTCATCTATGAAATAGCGTTTGAACATTCTTTTGGGTTCCATCAGAAAGCGGTAAAACCACTCTAGGTATAGTTTTTGAAATATTTGGGGAGCACGCTTGATGTTGCCTGCCTCAAAGTCTATTGTAGCCCCAAGTGCCATCCAAATGTGGACATCAGGCATCTTGTCCTTGTGATTGAAAATCCATTTTTCCTGCTTGGGACATCCGACTCCGACCAAAACCACATTCGCCCCGCTTTTGTTTATCATCTCGTATATGGCATGGTTCTCTTCATCTTTCTTTTCAAAGCCGTATGAGGGGGAATAAGCACCTACTACAATCTGTCTGCCTGCTTTTTCGTTGATACGCTCCATGGCCTTTTGTGCCACGCCGTCCATTGCACCAAGCAAGAATATTTTGCAGTTTAAGTCGTCCTTATGATACATATAATAAGCCGTGAAGAAACTGCTTCCCGGAATGGCTTCTGGCAACGGATGTTTCAACAATTTCGATAGTAGGCAGAGAATCTTGCTATCACATACTACCCATTCCGCCTTTTGGTAAATATCGTAAAAATCACGGTCGTTTTGCAACTTTACCAGGTGATCCACGTTTGGAGTCACGAGCACACCTCTTTTCAGCGTTCGCAGCAACTCTTTTTCCGTAATAGCCTGTATGGCTGCATTGAGCATTTTAACCTTTTCCATTATATTATTTTTTTTGAACTTTCTGACTCCACAATTTCCCGTATCCCCATGCTATGCAATAAGACAGGAACAGGCACATGGCAAATCCTACGGTTACTGGCACATGGTTCTCGGCTACATGCTTCACAACCTGGAACACCAATATATGCACTAAGTACCATTCGTATGAAAATCTGTTTGTATAACAGAAGAATCTGTTGATAATCCCTATACCGGCTTTATAGATAATCAAAGCCAACGAGGTGTATCCGATGAGCGACGGAATGTCATTATACAGTTTCCATGGAAATCCTGCCCATCCCATTATGCCTGTCATTGCCATGGCGGTTACGCAAGTCGGAACAAGGTATCTCCATTTTGGGATGTTCAGTCTCGATGGACGTTCCCGATACAGCTCCGCCAACTTCATTCCCAAGCAGAACTCCCATAGATATTGCAGGAAGAAACTGTTCCATACACGTTCTTCACCCAATCCCGATATGCCTACGATTGTCGCCCACGAGAGGCTGATGAAGAGGGCAATCTAGTACCCCCCCTATTAATGTTTATTAACTTTACAATTAAAGGCAGGACCAAAACCGCTGCACAAGATAAATACATGCACGCCGGCACCGCCAAAAGAACTTGCCTTCATCAGTCCGGAGGGAATGGGATAGCTTTGAAGCAAGTGCATCAGTACAATGGTGAAAATGGAGTAACCTCGAAGGAAGTTTATTACATCCAGTTTTTTCATTTGTCTAGATTGTTTAAAAGCTTTCTGTATATCCCCTTTAGTTTCTCTATATTTACCTCTAATGAAAAGGAATTTTTTATGAGTTCATAAGATTTTCTGCTGAGTTTCATCCGCAAATCTTTATCTGTCTCTAAGCGTAATATACGATTGTAAAGGGTAACTATATCGCCAGGAGTAATCAAAAAACCGTTTTCTCCATCATGCAATACTTCTGGAATAGAAGCGATTGATGTACTGATATTGGGTATGCCATGTGCCATTGTTTCAAGAATAGTCATAGGCAATCCTTCATTATATGATGGTAATACGTTTATCATACTTTGTGCCATAAAACTTTCCTTCTGTTGTCCGTCAGTCCAGCCTATATGAGCTATCCGATGCGTGATTTTCATTTCCTCCACTTTCTTTTTCACTTCTTCCACTTCGCCATCACCGCAGAGGTAGAATTTTACGTCAGCTGGTAAAATTCCATCTAAGTTTTTTATCGCCTCAAGCAAATCATACGTGCCTTTGCGGTGCCCTAACCTACCTAAGAAAAGTACATTACGTGATTGTAGATTGTATGGATTTGTTTGAGGAACATTCACTGCATTATATAATACTTCCACTTTGGCTTTAGGCGATTTCCCCTTTATCATTTGCACAAGCCGTTGACTCAACACAATGTTCAAGTCTGCCATGTGTAATATTTTATTCACATATTCTTTTCGCTTATCAGACAGTTTGTCATAAAACAAATCAAACTCGGCACCGTGATGATGCAATATGACTTTTATTCCGAAACGCTTCAATGTCTGCAAGATAAAAGCTTTACGGTAAAAGCTTCCCCGTTCAGCAACATGTAGATGGGCTATATTTATTTTTCCACATATTGCCAGCCAAAGAATACGGATATAAGCAATGGCAAAGTAACCCACCAATAGATATTTGTTTGTTTCTATATGGGTCGGTATAAACGTGATTTTCACATTGCCCCAATCCGGATAGGCTAAATAGTTTTTGACAACAGAAACCATACCTCCTTTCACTTTCAGAGAAGAGGCACACATAAGAATATGAATCATTGTATGGAAATATTTTTTAGATAACAGTATTATTTAAAACAGTTTTTAAGAAATTCAAGCGAGTTCTCTCTCAATCCTTTTAATCTTTTGTCTACTTTGTCGTAGGCTATTGGATTGCCTATAATGGATATATTTCCGATATACAACCTCTCTTGTAATCCAAGAATATTGAACAGACTATCAATCCGTGAGTTCCTTCCTGTCTTGTTCGTTGCTGCAAAGCGGTAAAAAGTCATAAACTGCCGGTGGAACAAAATGGAAAACACCGTACAATGGAATGAATCGGTACAGACGTATGCCGCTTTGCTTATATATTTGACGAAATCATTCGGGTCAACATTATACGGTGCTTCATCGCCGAACTGTTCATCTTCAGGGACATATTCATCCATGTGGCGGATGGTGATTATCTTGTATCCGGTCTGTTTTCTCAACTGGTTTGCAGCTTTCCTTGCTTCTTGGTTCGTACCCAAAAAATAGCAAAAAATATACGGTTCGCTTTCATTGGGTCGGGCATCGGATATTTCCGCTTCCCATTCTTCGCGGGTCAACAGCAAAGTAGGGTCGGCAACGACTGTCGCTTTTTGATGGGAAAGCTCCTCCACAATCTCTTTTCCACGTTCTTCACGGACACCGATTCTATAGAAGCGGTCAAGATAAAGACCTGTTTCCTTACGTTGGAAAGAGGGAATTTCAGACACTCCGAAACTAGAGGCGTATGCTATCTTATGTACACTGTCATCCACGAACAACAAATTGAAGAACTTATTGGGCAGGCTCATCGGTGTCCATACTTGGTCACTGCCTACCACCACCGCGTCATAATTAAGCGATCCTTTATGTAAAGCATCATACCCCACATAAGTGTGAAACAGTGGCAACAGTTTCTTTGCTTTATAGGCATTCACGGCTTTAGTTCGTTTGGCTATTTCAGCCGCATATTGCGGATATTTTTTCAATGTTCTTTTCGCCGTCAAGCGGGCAACTATGGATTTCCACTCCCCGGCACGTATGGCGTTTGCCACGAACTTTATTTTCTGTATGGTAGAGAGCTGCTTGACATAATGTATCACTTCTACCTCGTATCCCAACTGCTGGATTTTTTTCAGCATGGCATACCCTTGCAATGAAGTGCCATAGTTGTTGTGACCTTCTGTGTAGGCTATGACACATCCTATTTTTTTCTTGTTTTCCATATTTTTATTTTACTTATCGATTATCTTGACTATGCCACTTTTTAGAAATAGTGTTCTGTCGGTTATTTCCTCTGGTGTATTGAGTTTACCTGTTGACCAAAGTTGCACCAACCCAAATTCTACCCCGACTGCTTCAATGATTGGCTGAAGGAAATCACGAAAGAACCTGTCACTTGTAGCTTTCTTTGAGTTTGCCGTTTCAAACAGGGCTGCAACTTTTTGATGCTGTTCCGCCAGTTTGGTCACTGTTTTTGCCCGGAGTATGGTAGCTTGCAACGCTACAGAATCGCTGCCTATGGAATAATCATCAAACCCTATCAGTTCCACATAGTCGTCTCCCGGATAACGGAGCATGAAATTCTGTTCATCCTTCCAATAGCGGTCGGGACTATAAGCATAAAGCACATTATGTGTCCGTGTGTGTTTTTCTATTTTATCTACTGTCAGTTGAAAAAAGCGAATATAATCTTCCGGACTTACACAGTTTTTTCCCCACCATTGCCAACTGTCTTCACATTCATGCCACAGCCGGAAAATAATCGGAATGGGACGGCCTTCCTTGTCTTTCAATTCACGGATAATCCCAGCCACTTCCCGGCAACGGGCATCAAACCATTCCGCAGGATTCTTATAACCTTTCGGATTGTTTTGCTTGCCATAGCTTCCAAAGCCACAGGAATCCCCTTTCTCTTCCAGAATTTCCTTCACCACATAGCGATGCGATGCAGGATATCCGTCCACACTATACCGGTAACGGCAACCCATATAGTTGTTGAATCCTGTTGGAACGTATGGATTTTCCAGATGCCATGAAAAACAAGGGATGGCTTTGTGCTTGTGCCAGGCTTCTTTTACAATGGCAACCAAATTGTTTCGGCACTTTTCTTTATAAGATGGCGTAAACCAAGTACCGGAAGCGTAATAGAAATCCAGTCCGTAGATGAATAAATCCACGCCTGTCTTTCGTGCGTAAGCTGATTGAAGCGTGCGCTGGTTTCGCGCAGGATATTGGTCAAACTGGCTATAATAAGGTTTATGTTCTTTTGCTGCTTGATACAGGCGTTGCAACCATGATTGTGTTTCTTTGGTCAGCTTGCGTACGCAATGAGGTTGAGCCATTGACATCAACGGATAGGAGAGTAGAAAGGTTAAGATTACAGTCCCTATCCGTATGCCTATTTTATTCATAGTGCGAAGTGTCCTTTTTTAGTTTGCTTACCAGCCACCAGAGGCTTTTGTGCCGTCCCAAGAATTGCTGGGCACGATTTTGCAAATAATCAAGAACCGTTTTTAGTCCGGTTTTATCCGGAAGTGGCACATCATATTCCGGCATTACACGGCCAAGACGCTTGTTTAATACGATAAACCGTTCGTTGCGGCCTTTCTTTTTCCCTGCCATCTGTTGTGAGGCATTCAGGGTTTCCACCGGAATCTCATCCAAGGTAATGAATCCTTCCGATTGTGCTTCCTCTAGCAAATCAAGCCATTCTTGCTTTCTCACAACCAATGAATTGACTCCAATCTTATCATCCATGTAAGGTTTGATGTGGATGTCGCCGAAACATACGTCCCCCAATTCTCCATAATGGTCGATGCAAAAGAGGCAGCGTCTTGGAATAAAGAAACTTCTTAGTGGATGATAGTAACTCTGATACCGCTCTTTATAGACTTCGTTTTCTTTATAAAGAGCGGTTTCAGAGTTACTATTGGCAACCCTGATACCGCGTTGTTGCTTCGCAACGAGAGAACCGAGACAGCCCTCGTCACGGTATGCAAAATAAGTCAAGTCCTCTTTACGGATACCACGTTCCTTAAAAACATGCTCAGTTAAATAGAAGGTTCGGCCTGAAGAACAGTAAATGGCAAAATATCCGGCTATCTTTTCCCTGAACTTCCTGTCAATAGTTTCCAGTTTACGGAATCCCTGTATGTGGCAAGGGAGTCCCACAATGACATACTTTGTACCATTCTCTTGTTTGATGGCCTGCGCCATGCCATGAAGAGAAACAGGTGCATATTTGCTGCTTTTTGCTTGCAACACTTCCTCACGATTATGTGCAATGTACGAACGTACCAACAATTCATTTGTCGGGTCAAAAGCCGTAACTACAGCCCCGTCAATATATCCTTTTTCAAGCAAGAATATCAGGAACTGGCTCACCATGCCGCCGCTCGCACTGTGATAACGTATGTCTTCGTCATTACTGTGTCCGGTGAAGCATTTCAAGTAACGACCAACCCATTTGTCTGTTTTTGTCTGTTCATCCGTGAAATCTTCTTTCGCAATATGTGCTAAATTTACTCCCAATCCGGGACAGACATCATGGCAACGATGGCAACCTTTATCGTTCTTGCATTTTGTTTCATCTACTTGAGGAATAAAACGTCCTTGCTTAACAATTATATTGATGGCATTGGAGGGGCAAGCAGATTGGCAGATGCCACAGCCAAGGCAGAGGTCGTGGCGAAGGGTATAAGTGATGTTGTTAGGCTTCATTCAGTTTATGATGTTTTTGGAGGAAGATACTAATACCTCTTTATAAAAGGTCACGTATTTCTCACATGTCCTCGCTATTTCATATTTAGCAATTTGTTTTTTTCTCGATTCGTAAATCAGTTCATGAGAGAGGTTGCATTTCAAGGCTTCATAAATTGATGCAACAAATGCAGTCGGAGTGAATTCTTTTGGAATCCATACATATTCTACATCCGATATCTTTTGGTGCTGCGGAATAGGCGATAACACGCAAGGAATCCCGTTAAAGTATGCTTCAAGTACAGCCATAGGAAGTCCTTCAAACAAAGCGCAACTCAAAAACAAATCGGCACAATTTTCAATTGCTGACACATCAGAACGCAATCCCAATAAATGAATGTTCTTTTCATACCCTTCAAAAACAGATGCAGGAATATATCCCTTCCCATAGTTTCCACCACAAATACAGAAATGCAGTGAAGGGTCTTTTGCTTCATCTACAATTGATTTCAGGAATTCGTAGTTTTTTTGCGGACGAAGAGAACCAACAAGCACGATTATTTTGTCCGATGGTTTCAAAGACAGCTCTTTTTTCAAGTTTATCTTGTCTGTACTTTTGACTATAGCAGGGGATATGCCGTTCTCTATTATGGTCATCCTTCCAGAATTTTGTTGACGCATATCAAATGCTGAGACCGAGCAGAATATATGTGACTTAGCTGAACAAAACAGTTTGCAAATTTGAGGCCATACCTCTGGAGCATTGTGTATGGTTGTCACTTGAAGTATTCTTTTTCCTAATACGGCTATCGCTCCGTATATGTGCGACATGGTACCATGTGTGTTCACTATGTCTGGATGTATTTTTCCTACCTTCTTGCGACAAACGCTAATTGTTCGTAACATCGACAATTTATTATGCTTTATCTTATTAAGGCATAACACTTTTACACCACTGTCAGTAAGCATACTGTCCAAATGTCGACAATAGTCATAGTCGTACTGCTCAATGACAATCAATGTCACTTCATGTCCTTGCTTGACTTGTTCTGGCAAAAGTGACAAAAGAAGATTTTGAATACCGCCTCCACGAAGGCAATCTGTTATATGAGCTATTTTCATTGTATATTCGAATTATCAAGATTACACATACGGAAATGAATTTACTCTAATATTACATCCTTTAGGGCATCCAAATATCCATGCCTAAACTTCAAATCCGGTTCCATATAATTCCCTTCAGCCCATTCGTTCCATGAACGTAGAAAGAGAATCTTGTGTTCAGGTTGTTTGTCTTTTATTAATTCAAGGGCATTCTGCACGTGTCTTTTAAACAGTTCTGGAGTAGAACCAGTATAGATTACGGCTCTGCGTCCACCACGAGGAGAACGATCCCAATTAGGCACAATTGATGGATATCCATTTTCAAGTTTGTCAAAGTCTGTATAAAAGTGGGATATGATTTTTGAATATTCATATTTATCCAATGGTGCTAAAGATGGAAAATATTTTCTCAATTTGTGCTCTATTAGCTTAATCATCTTACCTTTTGCCTTGCTTTCTGCATACCACAAATTTGATGGTGCTATTGCGTCAAAACCTAAATCCAAAATGTGCTGATACCTGCTTAGCCAACCGCTTGCCAAACCTACAAAATGAATCCCGATGAGACCATTTTCACGAGCTAAGCTGTTCCATCTATCCATAAAATGTTTTGGATTGGGCAATCCTATAGGGTCATAGATCATGAATATGGGCTTGCCATCAACCGTTATATACCGTTTATCCTTAAAGGCTGGTAGAACATTGTTGAAATGTGTGATAATATCTTTTTCGCCTGGATATTCCTGAAGCATTAAATCTATATCTTTATGATTCTGTGCTTCACTATTCCATGTCCTTCTGCTCCAACTATGATTAGCCCACCCTAAACAAAAGGGGAAGTCCGGTTTACCACTTTTCAGCACTTCTTCAAAAATCCCAGCCATCAACGTCTTGCCATTGCCAAACCAATAATGCCAATACATGAATCCTTCAATTCCGGCATCTCTTGCCATATCTGCTTGCGCTTCTCTTACCCAAGGACACCGCAAATCATAATATCCCAAGTCCGCAGGCACACGCGGCTGATAATGCCCTCTGAAAAGAGGTTTGGCTTTTCCCACGTTTGTCCACTCTGTAAAACCTTTTCCCCACCATTCATCATTTTCCTTAAAGGGATGAAATTGTGGTAAATAGAAAGCAATTACCCTAGCTTTTGTTTTCATTGTCAATTGATTTATATTTTATTATTTTAGCCGGGATTCCCGCAACAACGCAATTGTCTGGAATATTGTGAGTAACAACTGCATTGGGTGCAATTGTCACATTGTTCCCTATGATAATATTTCCGTAGGCACCACTGTTTGTAAAGAAAGTAACGTTATCACCGATTTGAGGAACGCCATTTTTCGTTCTGCCAATGCAAACTCCTGGATATACGCAAAGACATTTCCCTATTTTCGCTTGAGAGTTTATGACAATGCTTCCCCAATGAAATATTTTTAACCCAAAATCAATAGTCGCTTCACTGAACTGGAATCCCACTTTTCTTCCGATTCTTCGCATTGTCCATTTACCCCCCCCAACTATTAATCTATTGGTTATCACGCTGTTATATCTATAGTAATCAACGATTCTTTTTAGAAAAATATAAGTTCCAATATACCAACTGTCATATCCTAAAATAAATGCTTTAAAGGACATATCATATCTTTCTAATTCACTCCTGATTTTGTTCTTGTATTCTTTGTTCATGAGCATGATTTAATAAATTCTCGAAAATTATCAAGATTCTTAATAGACTTGTAATGATGGCTTCTTTGCCTTATAGTGCACTAAATACTTGTTGCAAATGCGTCCACAACACATCCAAAAAATGGCAATATGTTGATTAAAGCTGGATAGACAATTCGCTCCTGACATAGCCACCAAAAAGAATGCGATAATGGTTAGCTCTAAATAAAACGAGGAATAATGCCTAAGTCCTTTGAACAAAACAGTCAATATAATGATAGCATATCCGATGCAACCAAAATAGCCAGTTTCATAGATAAGCTGCATATATTGTTGGTCCGTAATAGCCTGTTTTCCCAAATTGTATGCAGTATGCGAATAACGTCCTATGCCATCCCCAAACAATGATATTTTTTTTGAATAAAAATCACTAAATATGTCTGCTCTATCATTTAGAAACATGGATATATCTTCCAACAATTCAAATTTCTCCAAAAGCCTTGATAGCATTTCTGTATCAATCATTGTAAGAAACAATACAAACATACATACAACTAACAATATGAAATATAGTATTGAAGTACGCAGTGAAATATGTCCGATTCTTTTTCTTTTAAATAGCCCGAAAAGGATAAATACGATTGTTAGCGAAGTTATGGTAAAAAGCGGTGCACGCTGTTGTGTCAACAAGGCTATGAATGCGATGAATATAAGGATAATAGCATCCCACCTTCTCATAAACCCTTTCATATAACAATTTATCATTATGTATACATACATAATCGCGCATCCGTAACTTACCCAATATGGATACATCCAAAAAGCGGAAAGTCTTGTCATTTCCAAAATACGACCATCTGACACACCTTCATCGGTTTGAAACATTTGTAATTTATAGTCCATATACCATGATGGAGACATTATATATAGTCCCAACCCTATGATACAAACACATAGAAACGGTAGCATTCCTACTCGAAATATATTTAAGTTTGCTATCTGTGAATGTCTGCCGACAAAAAAGAATATGGTGAAATACAATTGGGCTCTACATCCTTGATACCACAGTTCATGGCTGTAATTATTGAGTAAACTGCTAAAAGCAATAACACCAATGAAGAAGATAATAAACCAGTCAAGCTTTGTAATACCTTTGCTCAAATAAGAAATAGTTATTATTGTAGCAGCAAGCGTAATGAGCAAATCTAACTTGGCAATGTTAACCATGCCCATCATAAGTAAAAGACCATTAAGAGCAAGCAGTAGAAAGTAATTGTTGACGATTCGGAAACTCCAACTCTTAGCAAATACGAACAGTTTCATATTATATTCATTTTGCCAAATCAATAATGTTGAAAGCATCCCACGCTTTCATGCGATATTCTGCCATCTCAGTTGATAGAAGCTTTTTCAGATTGGAAGCATTTCTTTTTGCATATAGGAATGCATCAAGTAATTTTCCATTACTTATATTTATACTGTCCACCAAAGTTTCTTCAGGCATACCAATATCTTTTGCAATACCCTTTGATTTAATGGAGTAACCAATGGCTATTGCCGGTGTGCAAGTGGAATAAGCCGAAATTACAGCATGGGTACGAGCACCAATAAAACAATAACATTTCGAGATAATATACCTGATTTGGCAATAATTCAAATTGTCGCTATCAAGAATGCTGATTCTGTTGTGTGAATCGTATTTCTCTTTTATCAGATTGCTGATAATACGGTCATCCTGTCCTTCCCATAATACGTGCGGAATGAGCAAGATTTGATAATCTGTTGATTGGAGAATATATTTTATAAGACAGTCCACTTCTTTGGCGAAAGCTGAATTTAAATCAAATCCTCCCATTACATAATTGCTTAAATTGATACCTATCACTTCACCTTGTGAGAAACATACAGGAAGCTTGCAAGGAACAGGTTCAAGAACAAAAGCTGGATCTGGAAATACAGATACATTGTTTATATTATGGTTTGCCAAGACTTCCTGTGTCAAAGTTTCGCGTGCATATATGTGTGAGAACTGTTTAAGTGCTTGCAATTTACGTGGCGTAAGGTTTCTCTCACCAATGGAACATCCCCATAAAATGGAACGTATTCCATGTTTATACAAATACTCTACGGTAAATACCGTTTGGTTTTCATTGTAACACATCATGTCTCCGCCTGTGGAAATCATGATGTCATCTTTGTTCATCTGGCTTAAAAATGGGGCATATTCATAGTGATAAGCAAATGTCTTTTGCTTCCACTCATCGTGGACTGTATTTTTGTATATTCTATTTCCGATGCGGAATGGCATGCTTTTTTTTCGCATCGGTTGTAGAGTAACATAGTCATCTATTTTTAACCGACAATCCAACTTCATATCAGTGCAAAGCCCTATTAGATTTTCCTTTTTTTCTTTTAAAATTAATGCTGTACCCTTAGCTATAGCTTCGCAACCTCTATTGCCTCCATTAAGATGTAAAGGAAAGTAATATTTCATTGTTACTATTTTTTTATGATAAATATTGATTAGTTTAATGCTTTATTTTGAATTTGACAATAAATGCTATTTTACTTGTTATTGTTTTACGTTCAGCTGACTCCAAACCTAGAATGAATATGGTTAAAGTCGTAGATATGAAGCTGACCATGCAGGTAATACAAAGACGTAAAAAGCCTTCTTCCAGATTTAATATAACCAGCACAGGTAGTACGAACGAAATGATTGAAACAATGGAAATCCGAACCATGACATCGGTCAGATACAGTTTTACTGGAAAATCCAAGACTCCTTTAGCGATGTATAAGCGGACGAACACTAAAAGAAAATAGATGATAATGAATATTACATACGTTGTAGCAGGAGGAAAACCTAATTTAAAAGCAATCCATGTTAAAGGAAAGACCAAACAACCTACTATTGTGACCCATAACTGATATCTCCTTATATTCCCTGTTGCAAAAATGGCTGTCAAAAGGGAATTACCTAATAGCATCATCAACGAGCCGAATAAAGACAGACGCAAAAATATGGGAGCGTATTCAGGCACTAATCTTAGCCATAAGCGGAGTATATAATCGGCCTCACAAACAATCGGAACAATAAAGAAGAACAGTAGGAAATAAGAGAACCTTGCTCCACGGCATACCAACTTATTCATATATTCTCTATCACCGGATGCGTATGATTTTGTTATCTGCGGATTGATTGCTACCGTAAAATTATTGACAAACTGCATGACAGCATGCTGCACCTGTGTAGCCACACCTCGTGCCGCATTCAACGTTACACCGAAAAATATATTAATCAGCATGTCTACACCCTGCACGTTCAGCATATATGAGCCATGGCCGAAAAGACTCCATCCTGCAAAACCTGTCATCTCCTTTATTAAGGATTTGTCATACACGAAGTTATAACGACTCTCGTCAAAATGTTTTCTACAATATAAGCTATAAGTGACCCTTATAATCAAAGCTACAGCCACAAGTAGGACTGAATATGTCGCCAGCTTGTCATAAGGAGAAATAAGCAACATATAAACTATAACTAATTTCAGAACAGCTTCCAAAATGCTGATATAAGCAAAAGCCGACATCCTTTCGTGAGCGATGATACAGGCATTATATGGCACACTAATCAGATTGATGATAAATGACAGTAAAGAACATTGCAGTACCCAATTGGCAGCAGTCAACCGCTCGGCAGGTATGTTCATTTTCGCATTTAAAAACCATACGCCGAATAGTTCCGCCAATACAAGTATGAGAATCGAAATACCTATCTGTATGTTTACGCTGGTGCTGAATATTCGTTTCAGTTTCTCAAAATCTCCATGCCCTAATTCGTAGGTGATAAAACGACTAATTGATGAGGATAAAGAACCGGATATGACAGAGAACATCATAACCACTCCACCTACTACATTATAAATACCGTAGTCTGTCACCCCTAGCGTATTCAAAACGACACGGCTGGTGTAAAGGGTAACTAGCATGATGAATAAGGTACGGAAGTAAAGCAGCAGCGTATTCTTAGCTATGCGTTTGTTGTTTGCTGAAGTACTTGTCATGAAATAACAGGTGTAAAAAATGTAGGGTTATCAGTTGAATATTTTCGTGATAAGTTTAGGCAGGTCTGAAAAATTATCAAACCAAATGACATTCAATCCCAATTCATTCAGGATTTGTTGCTGGATTTTCCGGTTTTCCTTGTCTTGTTTGGAGGATGATGTTGAGCCAAAAGGTTTCTTTTGCATAAAAACAAAATGATTGGCTTTGCCCTCTGTCCCTTTCTGCGAGATGTCTAAAAGTCTGCGCAGATTGGGGTCGGTCATGGAAAAGCCGATAAAAAAACAGGTGTTTCTGTTCAAGGCATGTAGTTGTTCTATATTCGACCACAGGTATGCCTCCCTATAAACTTCGTGATAATCTTCTTCACATAGGATTGCAGTAGGAGTTATCGCTTTACTTCCCAGTTGCTCGGGGATGATGCCATGCACGTGATATATAGGGAATTCATTTTGCATCACTCTGTTACTTTCATAAACAGGCAGATTCTTAACGTTCCGTTTGCCCAATGCTTGCTCCACCAAATCATCGTAATTATAAGTAATGATGCTTTCTATGCCGTGATTTAAATTGGCCTGGTGGCATTTCTGTACGGCTTCAGCGATGGCATCTATTAATGGGTGGATTTGTCCCTTCTGTTTATAAAGCGATTGATGAATCATTTGTATGAATTCATAGTCTTTAGATGATAAATCCAATCCGGTCTTTATGTATCTTGCCGTTATGATAGATGAATTGACACATTGGTCAGTTACACTTTTGTAATTATTTTGTCCGATAGAAGATTTCTTTTTCTGCTGATGTTCGTTCAATAAATCCTTTAATAAGGAATCCCATGCCGGCAAACCTGCATCACGGCTGACACCCGCACCTAAAAATAATGTGACACGGCTTTGCATAACAGCATTATGCGCTTGCTTTATTATTGTCTTGTCATCATTTTCATACCAATAATAATAGTAATAAGACTTAGCTTGATGTTCTTCCGAAAAGAATTCATCTATTGAGTGTACCTGAAAATTCCCGTTGGTATATTGTCGGATAAACGGCTGTGGGATACGGCTTTCTTTGTAAAAGATGTAGAAATGACTGACTTCCCATTTTTCTTTATTTTCCTCAAATAATTTTTTATAACGGGATAGAGTGTCAAACAACAGTAAGCACTCAATAGCGTTCACCTTCTTAAAAATCAAGAAGATGAGCTTTTGAGTATTTTAGGAATTAACGATTTATAATGTGTTATACAGCCATTGACATGGGAACGAGGTCGTCATAATTCTTATTCCCCTCCATCAGAAGCCTGATTGTGGTTGCGATATAGTCACGTGCATTGAGACCTGCATTCTTGCAGGTTTCAATCAGGGTGAGAAAAGTCAATGCTGTCTCAACACCCTCTTCACTACTAAAAAACAAGGAGTTTTTCCGATGTATTGTAAAAGGCCGGATGGCTCTTTCCACGAGCATGTTGTCTATGGTGTACCGGCCGTCCTTCCTGTAATTCTGAAGTTTTTCCCAACCGTTGACCATATAACTGAGCGACTTCCTCATCATCTCACCGTAATGTTTCCGTTTACTGTTCAAAAGCTTCAACGCCCTTTCATAAATGGAAGTCAGTATCCGGGTCACATCATCCCGGCTTCGTCGCTTCTTCATTTCGTGAGGCTTCAAACGTTTCAGGATGCATTCTGCTTCTATCTTATATAACTCGCCTATTTTCATGACAAACCATTCAGCATCCGCATCCTTGTTCGCCTCAAAGGTCATGGCGAACTTGTTACGTACATGCGCCCAACAGAGGATGAACTCACATTGCGGGTTCACTTCCGCCAAGTGCTTGTAGACCACATAGCCATCGGACTGTATGCTTCCCAGGAAACCGCCAAGGAAAGTTTCAATCGGACGGCTGCCACGGCTGTCATCCTCATCGTTGTCATAGAAGAAATAAGTGACGTTTTCCAACTTGTTCACCAAGGCCCAAACATATTTTTTATAATAATGGCCCAGCTTGGTACCGTCATTCCGTATCTTTATTCTCACCTTGATCCAAGTCTCGTCTATGTTCAGCACGGACTTCACTTTCAACAGCTTGGATTTCAGTTTCAACAGAACAGGGGCAAACATCCTGGCGCCTATCTTAAGGGCATTGGCTATGGTATTGTTGCTGACCGTAAACTTGTCAAGGACATGACGGATCCGTTCGCGGTACACAGGGGTATGCAACTGATAAACACCACTCACTATGTCGGCAAACAATTCCGGGGTGAGATGCGTGCCGGGAATCACATTCATCCTCGGCATCGTATTGTCTACCTCCGGATGCAGGGGACGGTAATATTCATGGTAAACGCCGTCTCTGTCCTTGAATACAGCAACCCGGTAACGCTTTAACCCAACGTAGCTGACGCGGCTGTATTCATCCACATCCTTGAAATGGTCAAACACCCAATCTGTGGGAACCCCCTAAAGACATTTTGTTATGACGGTTATTAAGGTCGCGCAAATCCGAATTTTCCTTTTCACGCTCTTCAAGCTTCTTTTGCAGGCCGGCAATGACAGAACGCAAATCACCTATGAGGGACTGATAACGGTCGGCTTGAGAACGGCTGCGCTCCAGTTCGGACTGCAGGCCGCGAACCGTATCCTGCAAGGAGCGGATCATTTCATTGGCGTTCCTCATGCTTTCCTTCAGGTCCTGAATCGTTTCTATAAATGCTTCACGTTCCATATCAGACAAGGATTCTTCCGCTTGGGATTCCTGTTCCAAAGCGTTTAGATAATGGGGCCTCATTACCATCTCTTCCACTGCCTGACCTTTCCTTTTCATACAATAAAGATACGAAAAACACCTGATAAAACAATGGAAGAAACGAGTTAATATATTGACAGCCAGTTAATTAATATTAAACGCTAATATTCTTGACCACAGGACATTCCAGCAGTGCCACAAGATACTTGAAGTCCAATTCATAGGTAATGGAATTGCCTTTATATACCGGCTGCAAGAACTTATAGCCTTTCTCATAAGTGATGTCATAAAGAAGCCGCTTATGATTCTTGAACCGGATAATCTTAAGCGTTTGACGGTCTTTGGACAAGAACAGGCAGGCATCGCCGTTATAAGGGTTCTTACCCAATAACTCAACCTCCGCAAACAACCGGTACTTGCCGTACCGCATGTTGGTAATGCCACTGACATACCATAAGGTAACCCCACCCGTAAGCGCTAACATAAGGACTCCAGCTTCTCTACCAGATGCAGCAGTTGCCGGTAGGTTAAATTGTTCTGCTGGATGGTAAGGCCTTGATTGGTACGGACTGTCATGCCGAACCTTAATAGGGACTCCTTCATGCTTACCGGATTAAAACCGCTTGACTCATCTGTACCGGATTGCCCGTCAGAAGCCATGAACCCGTCCTTGTCAACCAGTTGGACAGGGTGGACAGAGGACCTTGCCGGTTTCTTCCTCGACTTAAACCACTTCTCGAACTGAAGGTAAACGACGCCATTCTGCTGGCAGAAATTAACGATGGAAATTCCGTTAGGAACGCCCTCTTTTTTGTAGAGCTCATAGATGCGCTGAAAATCTTCACTACTTGCCATATCTTTTAATTTTAGGTTTGCAGTGCAAAGGTATTCACATCTCATAACTCAGCCTAAAACGCTATTGAGTGCTTACCTAACATTCTCCATTCTGCGCCCCTGTTTTTACGAAGATACCTTCGTAAGGCGATGAAGGCGTCTTCGTTAGGCGATGAAGATACCTTCGATGGCAGATGAAGGTATCTTCATCTAAAAACGGGTTTTCGCCTCCTTCAATAGGAATCCCATCCACCTTGTTTGGGCATCCTTGGATACTTGGGCAAGTATTATTGGATACTTTGCCGTTTCTTATTAGATAGTTGGGCATTTATCCTTGCATCTTTTTGGGGACGGCTTTTACGCAAAAGGCATGTCCGTGCTTCGATGCCGTAGCGGAGTATATAGCTTACTTAAATTATAACTGTGCTGTGTCCGCAGGTTCCAGCCATTGCAGGAAGTCGAGGATGTCCGGTTCGTCCAGGTAGATGCCTTGGCTGGCAAGGCAGGCTTCCTCCGGGCCTTCCGGCAGGGTGTACAGGTCTTCGTAC
>CASFRN010000062.1 GCA_949296855.1 uncultured Bacteroides sp.
AGTGAGCGGAACGGTGGTCTCCAAGGCAGACGGATTTCCCGTTATCGGAGCATCGGTAATTGAGGTTGGCAACGACCGGAACGGTACCATTACAGATTTGGATGGTAAGTTTTCTCTAACGGTGAAAGAAGGGGCGGAAATCTCCGTTTCTTACATTGGCTGCAAGACTCAGACCTTGAAAGCGCAGAGCGTAATGAACATCATTTTGGAAGAAGACTCTGAAGTGCTTGATGAAGTCGTGGTGACTGGTTATATGACCGAAAAGAAAGCCAGCCTTACGGGGTCGGTAGCTGTAGTGAAGATGAAAGATGTAGCTGATATTCCTACCGGTAACGTGATGTCGGCATTGCAAGGGCGTGTGGCTGGTATGAACATTACCACCGACGGTACGCCGGGCGGTATGAATACTTCGGCATTGGTGCGTGGTACTACCACCATTAATAACAGTACTCCGCTTTACGTTATCGATGGTGTACAGACCCGTGATAACATCGCTTCTATTCTCTCTTCGAACGATGTAGAATCTATCCAAGTGTTAAAAGATGCGGCTTCGGCTGCTATCTACGGTGCACAAGCCGCTAACGGTGTCATCATCATCACGACCAAACGTGCCAAGGAAGGTGACGTGAAGGTGAATTTCGATATGACGCTTAGTGCTCAAACATTCGCTACAGGCATTGATATGCTGAACACACAGGAGTGGGGTGAAGTGTATTGGCAGGCATACCACAATTCGTATGGAGCTTATCCGAGCAGTGTGGTTTATGGAAGCGGCGATAAACCTGTTATTCAAGAGTATTATTACGACCAAGACGGCGTAAAGATTCGTACAGGCAATACCGACTGGGCAAAAGAGATTTATAGCACGGCATTGATGCAAAATTATAATCTTTCGTTGTCTAAAGGTTTTAAAGACGGTAATGTGGCTCTTACGATGAACTATATGGACCAAGACGGTTTGGTGCGTAATACGGATTTCCAGCGTTTCAATACTCGTTTGACTTCGGACTTCCGCTTTTTGGATAACAAAGTACGTATCGGCGAGAGTGTTTCTATCAATTATTGGACTCGTCATTTGAATCCGAGCGGCATTGAAGAAGCGGTTATCAAACAGCATCCTGCCATCCCTGTATATGATGAGAACGGAGGGTATGCAGGCGGGTATGTGGATATCTTGGGAGATACGCCGAACCAAGTGCGCCTGACCGATAATGAAGCGAATAACCGTCACCGTTACTGGCGTGTGTTCGGTAGCGCTTATTTGGAAATTGAGCCGATAAAGAAATTGTTATTCCGTTCGAACTTCGGTGTGAACTACTACAACGAATTTAATTCAACGTTTGTACCCAAGTGGCAAGAGGCAAGCCGTGTGGTTGATACCAACGAACTGAACGTGACACACAATTACAGTTTGCAATGGATATGGTCGAACACGTTGAACTATTCGTTCGAAGTGAACAAGCATTCGGTCAACGCTTTGGTAGGTATGGAAGCGAAGAAAGAATACGGAGAGAACTTGAACGGTTACGGACGCGGACTGGTGATTGAAGACTTGGATTACCGTTATTTGGATGCGGTCACTTCGGGGCAGACCGTAGGCAATAACGTAAGCGAATATGCATTGGTTTCTTATTTCGCGAAAGTGAATTATGATTATGCCAGCAAGTATTTGGTATCCGCTACTGTACGTCGGGACGCTTCTTCCCGTTTCGGTATGAACCACAATTCGGCTGTATTCCCATCGGCTTCTATCGGTTGGAGAATTTCGGGCGAGAACTTTATGGAGAAGACCCAAAGTTGGTTGAGCGACTTGAAAATCCGTGCTTCATGGGGTATCAATGGTAACGACCAAATTGACAACACAGCAACTTACAATAAATATTTGATGAGCTTGCAGAATGCGGGCTACAATTTAGTGGGCGATGGAGCTACATTGGCTCCGGGTGCATTGAAGACTCATTCAGGCAATAACAACCTGAAATGGGAAGAAACCGAACAATGGAACGTAGGTATTGATGCCGCTTTCCTGAACAACCGCTTGGCAGTAACATTGGATTATTTCAGCAAGAACACGACCGGTATGTTGGTGGAACGCCCATACATCGGCGTTATCGGTGAAGGAGGTTATATGTGGTACAACGGCGCCAGCATGAGCAACAAAGGTTTCGAGGGTACATTTACTTGGCGTGACAATGTGAAGGATTTCAGTTATGATATTACCTTGAACCTGGCTTATTATAAGAATAAGGTAACCGATTTGCCTGAAGATATCTATTATACATACGGTGGCGGTGACGGTGTAAGCCAAAGTTTGGTAGGTCAGCCTTTAGGCTCATGGATGGGTTATAAGACCGATGGCCTGTTCCGTACGCAAGCCGAAGTGGACGAATATATGCAGAAATACGATGTACAAATCGGTGCACCGGGTGTAGGACGTATCCGCTATATGGATGTGAATAACGATGGCATCATCAACACTTCCGACCAGACTTGGTTAGGGTCTGACCAGCCGCGTGTATCTGCCGGCTTAAACTTGGGGGCATCGTGGAAAGGCATCGACTTCAGTATGTTCTTCAACGGGATGATTCGTGATGCTTGGAACAACTCGAAGACCTATACCGACCTCTTCCAGTTGTGGACCGGAAACCATTCTACCCGTCTGTTAGAGGCAAGAGACGCTTGGACGGCTTACGAACAGACCGGTGTATACGATAGCAAATATCCGGCATTGGTAGCAGTAGATAATAATAACGAATCGCGTTCTTCCGAGTTCTTCATCGAAGACGGTTCGTATATCAAGCTGAAAACCTTGACTTTGGGCTATACACTTCCTAAAAAAGTAGTAGACAAGATAAAGTTGGACAACATCCGCGTTTATTTCCAAGCGCAGAACCTCTTTACGCTGACGCATTATACGGGTGCTGACCCTGAAGGATTGGGTTATACTTACCCGCAGCCCCGTACGTATACATTCGGCTTGTCCGTAGGATTTTAATTGATTAACCGATAAAAAGTAAACAGATATGAAAATCAAACATATAGCTTTTGCATTTACCTTAGCCGCATTGGCTTGTGGTTGCAATGAAGATAACTTCTTGGATATCCGTCCTTCGGCAACGTTGAGTGACGAGAATTTGTCGAACGGCGAAAACGTGGACTTGCTGATTACGGCAGCCTATTCAGCTCTGATGGGTGCTCCGGGTGAAACGGGAAGCATACAAACAATGCCTATGACCAACTGGAGTTACGGCGAAGTCCGCGCCGATAATGCTTATAAAGGCGGAGGTGGTACGGGAGACGTGCAAGACATCCACCGATTGGAAATATTCGATGTAGACGCTACTTTGGGAAATGTAGACGGCAAATGGTTTAACTTGTATAGTTGCGTAGCCCGTTGCAATTCGGCATTGAAGGTGCTGAATAATGTATCGGCGGAGGATTATCCGGAAGTGGAAATCCGTAAGGCGGAGATGAAGGTGCTTCGCGCACACTTTTATTTCGAATTGAGCCGTTTGTTCAACCGGATTCCTTATTTCGATGAGAATGTGGAAATGGATGAGTATCCTAACATCCCTAACGATGCATATACACGTGATGAAATCTTAGGAATGCTGGCACAGGAACTGGCAGACGCTGCCGAATTGCTTCCTGAAAAGCAAAGCGAAATAGGCCGTGTGAACAAGAACGTGGCATACGCATACGAAGCGAAAGTGAAACTATATCAGGCATACGAACAAGACGAGAATACGCATCGGGTCATCAATATCAATAAAGACCTGTTGCGTGAGGTTGTGGAACTTTGCAACCGCTTAGACGGCAAGTATGACTTGCTTTCCGATTTCCAGCAATTGGATTTGGTGGCATACGAAAACGGAGTGGAATCTGTATTTGCCGTGCAGTATTCGATGAATGACGGTTCGCCCAGCGGCGGACGTATCAATTGGAGTAACCTGTTGAATACGCCGCAAGGCCCTTACAGTGGTGACGGCTTCTTCTTACCCAGCCAAGACTTGGTGAACGCTTACCAGACGGATGCGGACGGTCTGCCGTTGTTTGATACATACAATAATCAGAATTATGACTGGATGGACAATGTGGACGATGACGCTACGTATCATTTCCGTACCGATGTGACGGTTGACCCGCGTCTGGATTTTGTCGTAGGACGTCCGGGCATTACGTGGAAGACATATCCCGATGCGCCGTATAGCTCTTCTTGGGTACGCGACCGCGGTGCATATGGATTCCATAGCCGGAAACGTTTCTTGGTTTCTCCCGAAAGCTCGGATATGTATCAAGGTTGGCCGTGGGGCGCATCCGGCTTGAACTGGCAGATTATCCGCTATGCCGATGTCTTGTTGTGGAAGGCTGAGGCGTTGATTGAGATAGGCGATGGTGCCAGCTTGGAAGAAGCGCGCGACATTATCAACCGCATCCGTAACCGTGCGAAGACCAGCGCATACGTGAAAGACTTTACTGACCCGACCAAAGATGCTGCCAACTATAACATCGGTCTGTATCCTGCCGCAGGATGGACACAAGACTATGCACGCCGAGCGTTACGTTTCGAAACTCGTTTGGAAAAGGCGATGGAAGGCGAACGCTTCTTCGACTTGGTTCGTTGGGGGATTGCAGCCGAAACAATGAACACATACATCGGAAAGGAAAAAGATACCCGTGTCTACTATTCGATTGCCGACTTCACACAAGGGCGCGATGAATATTTGCCGATTTCCCGTCCGCAATACAACTTCTCGAACGGCAATTACGTTCAGAATCCGGGTTACGGAGATTTCTAATGACTGTTTTTTGTGGTTCACATTAAGATAGGTTAGTTTGTAAAATGGAAGTACAGGCAGAATAGAAATTTCTGCCTGTACTTATTAAGAGAGACATCCTGTATTTAGTATGATTGGTAAGTTAATGATATCTATAGTAATGGTAAGTGTTTTATGCTTGCCTTTACAAGCGCAAACCGTTTACTGGCACTTTGAGGATGCCGAGTCGCTGAAAGCGGAAGGGATTCGTTGGCTTTCGGTGAAAGAACAAGTGGAGTTAGTGCCTGGTTATAAAGGAAAGGCTTTACGTACTGATGGGTATTCTACCTATATTGAAGCGGAATGGCCGGAAGGTGCGAGAACTGTATCTGCCTGGTTTGCTCTAGAGTCTTTTCCTACAGATACGGCGGCTTTTGTTTCGGTACGGAATGAGAAAGGAGATTCCTTTTCATTGTGTGTAGACCGTTTCGGAGAGCTTTGTGGAGGTATAGGAACGAAAGGTAAGATGCGTTTTTATCCATTGAAGGCAAAAGTTGATAAGTTCGCGTGGTTTCATTTGGCTATATCCTTTGAACAAAATGGTACCGTATGTTATTTGGACGGGAAACCGTTGTCTTCTTTGCCTGAGTCATTTGCCGTATCTTCTCCTGCCGTGTTACGGGTAGGGAAAGATTTCCGTGAGAAAAAGAATGGCATTTATGACGTAACGGCTATTAATGGCTTGATAGATGAGGTGGAAATCGCTTCTTCATTGGATGTAGCCCGTTTGCGGGAAGACGCGGAACAGCCGAAACCTGAAGCTATATTGGCTATACCGGAAGTTCGTTTTCGGGATGATTTTAATCGTCCTACCTATCATTTGCTTCCGGCAGCCAATTGGACGAATGAAACGCACGGACTGATTTGCTATAAGGGGAAATACCATATCTTTAACCAAAAGAACGCTTCGTCTATCACGTTGAGCCAAATTAATTGGGGGCATTTCACCAGTCCCGACTTGATTCATTGGACAGAGGAAAAGCCTGCATTAACTCCTGATTGTGATTATGATAAAGACGGTATTTGGTCGGGATGTGCCATTATCAATGATGAAGGTATTCCGGAACTGCTTTATACATCCGGTGGTGAGCCAAGAGGAATTAGCATAGCTTTCCCTGCCAATGACAGTTTGGTGATTTGGGATAAATACAAGAAAAATCCGGTCATTGACGGGCATCCTGCCGGATATACCCGCACAGATATGCGTGACCCGTATGTATGGAAGGAAGGCAAGACATGGTATATGATTGTAGGTTATGGCATTGAAGATACTGTTAATCCGCATGGAGCATTGTTGCTTTACAAGTCGAAAGACGCGAAAAAGTGGAAATACGTACATCTGTTGTTTGAGGGCAATCCGAAAGTAGACCATACGGGTGTATTTTGGGAAATGCCTTTCTTCCATAAATTTGGAGACAAATATGTGTTGCAGGTGAATCGTGTTCCTGAACCGGGTATTCCGGCTCGTTCTCAGTATTGGGTCGGCGAGTTTAAGGATGAAAAGTTTATTCCCGATAACCCGATTCCGCAAAACTTGGAAGTGATAAACAGGTTGTTGTCTCCTTCCATTTGGCCGTTGAATCAAGATTCGGCAGTGGCGATGGCGATTATACCTGATGAAATCAGTGCAGAAGTCAATTATAAGCAAGGTTGGGCGCATGTGTATAGTCTGCCTCGTATTATCACGTTAAAAGACGGAAAGTTGGTTCAGTCGCCTTATCCGTTATTGAAATCGTTGCGGACGGATTCATGTCGGATAGAAAGAAGGCGGCTTGATGCTTCGGCAGTATGTCCTTTACCGAATAAGAGCTGTCGGGTAGAACTGGACATTACGTTTTATCCCGGCAGGGCGACCCGTTTCGGATTGACGTTGGGAAAGAATCCCGAAGGAACGGAGGCGACTTCTATCTATTTTGATTTGCAGAAAGAAGAATTGATAGTAGACCAACGCCGCTCTTCGTTGCGCGAGGGCATTCCTTTACAACTGCGTAAAGATGTCTATAAACCGAATCATCCGGGAAAGGTGAACTTACATCTGTTTATTGATGGTTCTGTAATAGAAGGATTTATCGACAATATAGATGCGTTTACTACCCGCATATTCCCATTGCATCGGAACAGTACGCAAATCGAATTGTTTGCAGATGGAGAAGTCGAAGTGGAGGCTACAGGCTGGCAGCTTAAAGAAGCAAAAGTGAAAGTTAATTTTTAAGGATAAGAAAAAAGTAAATAGGTATGAAATATATAATAAGTTTTTGGTTGCTTTGCGTAACTGCACTCTTGACCGTTTCGGCTACTGCTCCTGATACACTGTATCACGAGCTTTACCGTTCGCAATACCATTTCAGCCCTCGCCAGGGATGGATAGGTGACCCTTGCGGGTTTATCTATTATCAAGGAAAGTATCAGATGTATTGGTGGGGCAAAGTGGAGTCGGAAGACTTAGTTCATTACCAAGAGGTGACTCCGTTCGCGATGAAAGGTGCGCCAGAAAACATCAGTTACTTTACCGGGTCGGTTGTGATAGACAAAGGAAATACGGCAGGATTCGGCAAGGATGCTTATGTAGCGGCCTATACCGCTTTTGAGAAAAACTCGAAGAAACAGGCTCAAGGCATTTCATTCAGTCATGACGGGGATACGTTCCAATATTATGACGGCAACCCGGTGTTGGATATTTGGAGCACAGAGTTCCGCGACCCGACTGTATTCTATTATGAGCCGACCCGGAAATGGATAATGGTCGTGGCGAAAGCTTTGCAGAAGAAAGTGGGGATTTATGCGTCATCCGACTTGAAGCATTGGGAATGGATGAGTGACTTCGGACCTTATGGCGACCAAGAGAAGTCGTGGGAATGTCCCGACCTGTTCCAATTGCCTGTGGACGGAGACCCTTATAACAAGAAATGGGTGATGGTAGTGTCGGTCAACTGGGCGCAAGTGCAATACTTTGTCGGTGATTTCGACGGGAAAGAGTTCAAGCCGGAAGAGCATGGCTATCCGTTGTATGTTGATAAAGGGTTGGACTATTACGCCACACGTTCCTTCCGTGATTACGACGGAACGTTGGAGCATACGACTGCGATGGGTTGGGTAGCTACGTGGGATTATGCACCTCATGTACCTACCACGTACGGGAAAGGCTTCTGGTCTGTTCCGCGTAACTTAGCACTGAAAACTTATCCCGAAGGCATCCGTTTGGTGCAGACTCCGGTGACGGGTTTGGAAACCTTACGGTACGGCGAAGTGGCTTATACACGTACACTGCCTGTTGGAGCTAAAAGACTTCCCCGCTTCACTCCGGAAGAAAACGTATATGAATTAGACGTGACTTTCGATGCCACGAAGCCGAATGTATTCGGGTTCAACCTGTGTGTGGGAAACGGACGGAAAGCGGTCATCAGTTACGATACCGAGTCGCACAATTTGGTTATCGACCGTACGGATTGTGCCAAGGAACAGATGCCTAAGTTCAGGCGGATGGCACATGCGAAAGTGGAACCTGTAAACGGAAAGTTACGGATGCACATCTATGTAGACAAGTCGAGCATCGAACTGTTTACGAACGACGGGAAAGACGTGTTCACTTTGCTTACCTATCCGTCAGAGACGCAGACCGGCATTGAAACTTTTGCCTTACGTCCGGGCACTTCGATGGATTTCAAGGGCTGGATGCTGGAATCTGTATGGTAAAAATGTTTCATTTCATGCAAACGTAACAAATTTGCTGGCATTTGAAACGATTTTTACAGGCTGGAAACGGATGGTAGCGTAACTTTGTGACATACAAACCGAGATAGTTTAGTTTTAGTTGTTCATATTTAAAACCTTAAAAACAATGATTACCTTAAAGAAACAAGGCATTGCCGATACCGTGAAAACGTTGTGTTTAGGAACGTTTATGGGGCTTGCTTCAATAACTTGTATGGCGGAATCGTCTATCGACGTGCGCCATTTGGTGAGTGAACA
>CASFRN010000063.1 GCA_949296855.1 uncultured Bacteroides sp.
CATATGTATCAGATTTAGAAATTTTCCTCCAAGTTAATAAAATTGTGACTAAGAGCACGAAGGAGGGGACAGAAAACAAGGCGCCGGCCTTGTTTTTTTATCCTGCCGGTGTAAAATCTGGGGAATTTTATCTAAATTTGTGATATATGTTATTAAGGAGGAATGATGTATGAATGCACTGGTTTCATTAGATGGGATATTGTCTTTTATTCATTCGCTCTCATTGACGGCAAGTAATAAGCAATGGTTGGGTGAAAAGTTGCTGGAAGAGGCGAAAGAGGAAAGAGAGAGGCAGAGTTATGCTGATTTTATCAATGGTATGTGTGGAGCGTGGAAAGATGATCCTCGGTCGGCGGAAGAAATAGCTGATGATATTCGAAGTGCTCGTCAATTTGGGATGACTCGGCAAATAAAGTCTTTTGATGATGAAAAATGATAAGTATTTGCTTGATACAAATATTTGTATCGCTCTGTTGCGAGGTAACCGTGATGTAGCTCAAAAACTGATAAATTTGGGTGAAGGTAGGTGTTGTTTGTCTGTTATTACGGTGTATGAATTGATGTTTGGTGCTTATTTTTCGAAACGGGAAGAACAAGAAGTACCTAAAGTAAAGTTGTTCGTAGAGCGTTTCCCGATAGTTCCTTTGATAGATGCGGCAGAGGAGTATGCGATTATTAAGACACGGCTTCGTTCATTGGGTATTCTGATTGATGAATTTGATTTGATGATAGCGGCTACAGCTTTAACAGGTGAATATGTTTTAGTGACCGACAATGTAAAGCATTTCCAACGCATTACTGGTTTGAGGTTCGAAAATTGGATAAAACGGTGAAATTGCTGAGATAGAGACACAAAATATAGGAAAAATATTTTGATGAAATAAGGAACCTGTGCTTTTGCGTCTCTATATTTTTATTGACTATAGTTTATTTTGCCGTTTCTTCCGGTATGCTTGCAGCCGTGCCAATGCGTGCTTGCGGCTCAACAGAATCTGGCGGCGGTAGAAGAAGCATGTCAGTAGGAAATAGATTCCCGCCTGTAGCCACAAGGCACGATACTCGGTCAGGACATCGCCCAATGTCGCTCCCATTGTCTGGATGCGGATGTAGCCGTTGATGCCGAACGTAGAGGGGAATATCCACGAAAAGACTTTCCAAAACGGGGGGATGGCACTGCCCGGCCACGAGATTCCCGAAATGAACAGCAACGGCAAGGATGTGAATACAAATATCATCATACAGTCTTCACGGCGGCGGATAAGGCAGGAACAAGCCATTGCAAAGAAGATGCACGCCAACAGGAACGGGATAACGAATGCCAACAATGTGCCGGGCTGGGCAAGTTGCACCAGTCGGAACATCTTGGGCACGAGGCAGAGGATGTAGGCGGCTACTGCCGCATAAACTAACAGGTAAGCGAACGATTTGCCCATCACGATGCGGAGCGTGCCTTGATAATGTCTGCCGATGGGCACAAGGTCTCGGAAGCGGTTGTTCTCGCGTGCGGTTCCTGCCGAAAGCCCGATGCCCAGCAAGAGCGTTTGCTGGATAATCAGCACCAACACCGCAGGAATCAGGAAGCTGGCGAAACCGTCTTGCGGGTTGTATAGCGATATGTCCTCGTAATCGAGCGGTTGCACCGTTATCTCGTCTTGTCGGTCGGTGGTGTTTCCCGCCCGTTGTATCTGAATCTCTTTGTTCATCTTCAGCGACGCTTCGGTATTGGCAAGCAGCAATGCCTTGTAGTAAAGCATACCGCTCATGTCGGCGTAGATGCTGACACGGGTCTGTCTGCCGCTCGCCAAATCACTGCTGAATGCTTCGGGTATGCGGATGATGCCGTACACTTTCTGTTGTTTCAATAAAAGCTTGGCTTCTTCCATATCGGCGCAATGTGAAACGATGTGGATGTCGGGACTGCCGTCTACCCATCGTAGGTATTCGCGGCTTTGTGCCGACTTGTTTTCATCGACTACAGCGGCGGGCACTTCGCGTACCACTTCATTGGTATAGATAAATGCGTAAACCAACGGGTAGGCAAGAGGGACGAGGAGGAAAAAAATCAGCACACCTTGGTCGCGCACGGTCATTTTCAGTTCTTCTTTGCAGATGTGAAACAGTCCGTTAAGGCCTTGCCTGATGGTATGTTGGAGTGAATACTTGCTCATAAGGCTTTTAAGTTAAGGGATATATACGTAGTGCAGCATCTCGTTGCGCAGTTTCTTCAGTACGAAGAAAGGCAGCAGCATAAACAGCAGGAGTGCTACGATGGGTTGCCAAACGTAGGTAAGCGGATAACCGTTCAGTGCTAAGTTGACGTAAATCAGGAAGTAATGCCGCAAGGGAAACAGTACGGTCAATGCTTGGAGGGTAGGGTGCATCGCCATTACCGGATAGGTGAAGCCGGAGATGGAGAAGGAGATAACTCCCCACAGCGATGCGGCACTTAGGGCAAGGCGGAGTGTGCCGAACATTCCGAAGAAGAAGATGCCCACCGCTTGCGATGCCAGTACGAGCAGCAGCCCGGCAAGCAGCATGGGGCCGATGCCGCTGTTGCAGGGATAGTGCAGGAAGCCGTAAAGGTAAGCGTTGTAGAACACGGTGACGCTGAAGAAGATGACTGTGTGCGGCAGGAGTTTTCCAGCCAGTGCGGTGACTATCGAGTTGTCGGACAGGCGCATCAGTGTGCGGGCAGTGTTCTCCTTCAGTTCGGTGCCTAATGTATAGGCGGTAGTCAGGAAGATGAGCAGCATCAGGATGCCCGGCAGCAGAGTGTTGCAGAGATATACCGAGTAGTTCAGCCACGGGTTGTTCAGCGGGTGCGTGTCGATAACGATAGGTTGCAGGAACGCCATGGCTTGGTCTTCGGTGGCGCCTTTGGCAAGCAAGGTACTTTGTCCGATGGCACCGTTGGCAAGTTCCGACATGGTGCGCTGGTCTCTGTACAGCAGCGAGCCTGCGATGAGATACGCATAGTTGGTGTAGAAAGAAACTTTCGGTTGCCGTCCGGCTATGGCTTCCTCGGTGGTTCCTTCGGGTATGTAGTAAAAGGAGTAGACTTCTCCCTGCTGTACCGCCTTGCGCGCTTCGTGGAAACTGGCGTAATGAGCGACGATGTGCGTTTGCTGGAAGGCATCGAGGTTGCGGATGATGTTCCGGGTAGTAGATGTATTGTCTAAATCCACAACGCCAGCGGGCATATTGACAGGCAGACCGTTTGCCATCAGCGTGGTGAAGAATATATAGCAGAATATCGGTGCTATCACCATGCAGAAAAGGTAAATCGGACGCGTGGCGATGTGCCTTAGTTCGCGTACGGCTATCCGGTACAGGCGTTTATGAATTGTAGTTTGCATAATTCTTTCTATGGTGATTTTAGTCACTCAATTTCTTTTATAATAGCCGACATGCCCGGGCGCAGGTTTTCTACAGGCTGTACGGGCTTTGCCTTCACTTCGAAAGTCTTCAAGTCGAATCCGCCCGTTGTTTTGGTAGCTTTCCAAGCGGCGTACGTTCCCAAATCTTTCATATAAGTTACCTTGAAGGTAGCGTTTTTTTCCAATGCGGGGATAAAAGCTGAAATTTCACCGCCTACGTGGAAATCTTTCAGATAGTCTTCGCGCACATTGAAGGTAATCCACATATCGTTCAGTTGGGCTACATTCATGATGGGGGCACCTGTGCCTACCAATTCGCCTACTTTTGGGAATATCTCGGTCACTTCTCCATCAGCGGACGCTGTGAGGTACGTTTCATTGATGTAAGAGTTCACTTCTGCTACGGCTCCTTCCGCTTGGCGCACCTTGGCGGCGGCCATCAGCTTGTCTTCCCGTTGTGCTCCGTTTTTCGCCATTGTGTATTGAGCTTTGGCCGCACGTTCGGTAGCTGCCATCGCATCGTATTGTGCTTTGGTCTCGTCACGTTTTTGGGCGGACATCACCCCTTCTTCGTATAGGCGGTTGACCCGCTGGTACGATTTCTCGGCGATTTCCAGTCCTGCTTTGGCTTTTTGCCACATTTCGTAGGCGGCTTGAAGTTGTTCGGCGCGTGTGCCTCTTTCCGCTTTTTCGTTCAAGGCCTGTGCGGCTTGTTCCAAGGCTTCCGCTTGTGAAAGTTTCGCCATGACATCGGGTGCTTCGAGGATGGCAAGTGTGTCGCCTGCCTTCACGGGATCTCCTTCGTTGACGAAGAATTTCAGGATGCGTCCGGGCACTTTGCTCGATACGCGGTATTCGGTGGCTTCGGCTTGTCCTTGAATGATTTCGTTGCCTTTGCGGAAGGCGATGAAGCCGATGATGCTTACAATCAGTACCACTCCCACGAGGGTGATGAATGCCAGCGTGATGTTGCTGCGTTGTGTTTTTTCTGCCATATCGTTTCTTATTTTAATGTTCCCATTGATTTGTTCAGATAAATCTCACTCATTTTCAGGTCTATTTGTGCGTCAATCTTGCCCGATTGCGCCGAGAGCCAAGCGGTTTGCGCTTCCAATACGTTACTGGTGGGGATAACTCCTTCCTTAAAGCCTAAGTTGGCGTAGCGGAGGTTCTCTTCGGCTTTATCCATATTTTTTTCCGCCATTGCCAGTTTTTTGGTGGCTTCATTCACTTTATATGAACTTTGGGTGACCTGCAGTTCGATTTTCTCGCGTGCGTCATCCAAGCGATAACGGGCGATGTTGGCTTCGGCTTTGGCTGCGCGCACTTTGTAAATGCCTTCTCCCCAGTGGAATATGGGGATACTTACCACTACACCGACACCCCACATTCCTCGGAAGCGGTTTTCGAATCCGTTGACAAGTGAAGGGTTGGTAAACAAGTAGTTGGCGGTCAGTCCGATGGAAGGCAGGTACTCGGCGCGTGCCACGTTCACTTTCTGTTGGTAGATTTTTGATGCCAGTTCCAGGCTTTTTAGTTCTTCGCGGTTGGCGAGTGCTGTGCTTACGTTGCTTTCGGTGTATGTGCTTGGCAAAGTCAGGTCTTTCATATCCTCGTCCGCTAACCGGATTTCGGTGTTCAGCGGGATTCCGCACAGTTGGCAGAGCACCATCTTCGAGAGGTCCAGTCCGTCTTCCACTTGAGTCAATGTCATTTCCGCTTCGTTGACTTTCACGCGTACGCTGAGCGCGTCGGCTGTGGTGGCAACCCCTTCTTCTACCATTTTGTTCACGTCCGAGTCTAACTTCTGCACCAGTTTCAGAAAGCTTTCGGCAAGGCGTTTCTTGTTGGCTAAGGAGATGACTTGCCAATAAGCTTGATCGGTGCTGAGGATGACATCTTGCATCCCTGTGGCGTGTTGCGAGGCGGCCAGTTGCTCGGCATATCTGGTGATTTTGTTGTAGGCGATGATTTTTCCTCCCATAAATAGCGGTTGGGTCAGGGTGGCGGCTCCTGCATAGAGGTTGCGCGTATCGGTGCGGAAGGCATCGACGAGGCTTTGTCCTACCCCGTTAAGTGCACCGGGTATCTGTTCCATAATACCCGACAGGGGAGTGAGTAAAGGCAACAGTTCGGGATGGGAGGCGGCTATCTGCTGGCTGAATTGCTGGAGTTCCGCACCTACGGCCGTACCCATGTTCCCGATGGCGTTTTTCTGGTCATCGCTGAGCAGGGAGATTTCTTTTTGCGTGCGCATATACGTACCCGTTACGTCGATTTTGGGCAGGAAGTTCGTAAATGCCGCTTTCTGTTGGTAGCGGGCGGCTTTTATTTTTTCTTGTGCCATACGCAGTTCTTTGTTGTTCGATAACGCAAGGTTCCGACAACTGTCTAAAGTGAGTATGCGCTGGGCGTATGAAGCCATCGCGAATGTCCCCAAAAGGATGAAGCTCAGAATCTTTTTCATTGCCAATTCGGTTTATTTGTTTAAATGCTCATCAAGTGTAGCAAATGTACTGACAATAAAACAAACAGGCAAATGAATTGTTTTAAAAAAGTCTTACTCTTTGTTCCTTTTTAGTGGTCGATAGTGCGAATGGTGTTCTAAAATTCTGTGTCTTATATATTTTGTGCACTATAAATGCGTAACTAGCTTTGTGCTTAATGTCTCAAGTCTGCCTTTGAACGCTTGGGCCTGACGGCAATAGGGTCGTAAACGACTGTGCCGGGCTTGCTTTGTAAAGCACGTGTTTCTTCGCCTGTTCCCGTTTCGGGGAATGTTCCATGTTCCAAGTGGTAAAGTATGGGTGCCATCAGGCTGTCTGCTTCTGTACCAAACTCACCTAAATTTGCATTCATGTCTTCTGTTGCGGTATAATCGGGTTGAAGTCCGTTAGTATAATAGTCATAGAAACCTTCCGAGTTGCCGACATAAGAAGTCGTAAGCCAAAACTCCAGTTGGGGATAGGCTTCGTCAGTGAACAAACTTTGAGCCACATTCTTGCCGAAAGTAGCAGTTCCGACTTGTATCAGCTTGTCGCCTAAGTAGGGGCGTAGTGTATTGATAATAATCTCAGCTGCCGAAGCCGTATTGTTGGTTGTGATAACGTACAAATGATTGTAGGTTACATTGCTTACGCCTTGTAACAGGCTATTGTCGAAAGTATATGTCTGAGTTTGCGGTTCAGTCTTGTCGTTGAATATCATGTTCAGCCACGGTTGTCCCATTGCGTTTTGAGGTGCAAGAATGGTGCTGAGCAATTGGGCGGTTGATACATAGCCTCCCGGATTATAACGTAAGTCTAAAATGATGTCGGAAGGCGACTGGGCGGCAGCTTCGTTGAACGCTGCTTTCAGGGTTCCTTCGTCTTCGGTTTCAAAACTGTTGTAAAGGATATAAAATGCCTGTTTGCCTCCAATGGTTATCATCTTATGGGTAAATACGCTGGGTTGCTCGATGATGCGTGGGGCGGGCATATCAATGTAAGCCGTATCGGGGCGTCCGTCGGTCACGGTGGCTATGCGGTAGCGGTATGAGCTTGCAGGACGCTGGACGTATTCCACGAAGTTGGTGGAGTTCAAGGCGCGGTCGTTCACGCTTACTATCCAGTCGTTGCGTTTCAGTCCTGCTTCGTCTGCGGGAGAATCGGGGTATACATATAATATATGTACTACATAGTCGCCGTTGGCGTTACGTATCAATGCTCCTTCCAATCCGAACGTGGGGTATGCGCTCATTACGCGCGACACGTTCACCGAGTCGATGTGCGAGAATACGCTTCCGCTTTTCTGGTCTTGGTCAGACACTACCGATTGCAGGAAGGTTTCAGGCTTGTCGAAAAAGTTCAGTTCTTCTTCGGCGGGGAGGTCTTCGTAATACAGATAATGTTGCTGCATTACGTCGTACATCCATGTCTTGGCGCCGATGAGTGCGTAGTATTCTCCTGAACGGTCTTGTCCGCACGAGGCAAAAAAGAAGGCAGAGACGGCCAAGCATACAATGTAGGTATAGCGAATGCGTTTCTTCATGGCGGCAGTTTATTTTAGGCTGAACGAATTTTGGCCAATCATATTGCCGTCGGCGAAGATGTACACGTTGTAGGTACCTGCGGGAAGGAATTCTTCCACATCCCAGTAGACCGTGACACTTTGCTCTTCGCCCGTGTATTCGATGTACTTCTTGATGGAGTAGGTGATTTCCCGGTCTTCGTAGGCGAAGGTGGTGTTGCCTTTCGACAAAATTTCGTTGTCGGGCTTGGCAATGCGGACATAGAGGGTCTTGTTTCCCGTTTCGGCAGTGATGTTCTTCACGATAGTGAACGAGACGGCTATTTTCTTCACGTCTTTTACTTTCCGTGCTTTCTTTCCGCGCTTGTTCATTGGCAAGACAGAGATATTGGTGGCATCCAATTGTGAGGCGAGCGTGACTTTTTCATTCAAGTTTTTCTTTTCTTCCGATAGCGTGTTGATTTGTGCCGTAGCGGCAGAATATTTGCTCTTTACCTCTTTGTTCTCTTCCATTAAAGCGGCGTTTAAGCGGTTGAGTGAATCTATTTGAATGACATAAGTGCGTAACACGGCGCGTACGGTCTTCAATTCTTTTTTTAACCGTAATATTTCGGCTGCGTTGGTGGTCTTCACTTGGCGCAGTTCTTCCAAGAGGCGTTGGGTCTTTAGTTTCTCGCTTTCTAACTTTTCCCGGAGCGAGTCGTTGTTGATTTGTATCTGAAGTTCATCGTATTGTGCGGCGAATGTGCTGTATTCATTTTCCATTTCTTGTTTCTCTACGGCGAAGAGTTCGGTCATTTCTTTATTTTTCCGAAACTCGTTTACGGCAAGGAAAGATACTCCTGCCGCGATGATGATCAATATGATGATTGCTCCGATTAATTTCTTGTTTTTTTCCATAAGGCATTTTGTTTGGCCGCAAAAATACAATATTTTGCTCAGATGTGCAGCGTCTTGCGTATAAAAAACTATAATGCTGCTTTAGAAATGAAACTACGGCGGATGCGGCATACGTAATTCGATGCAATCGTCCGCATGGTAAGGTGTTAGGGTTGGCAATGGACGCAAGGGGTATTTTCATCTCCTGCTTGCCAGCGCAGGAGTTGGTTATCGTATGCTTCCTGGTTGTCGTCTACCCAATCGTTCAAGGCATCGAGGAGGGATTGCCCGGTATCTGTTACGATAAAGTCGGGGGTGAAGGTGTGGATGTAATCGATTTCGAAGTTTATCTTGTTATCATAAACAGGTTCAAAATTAGAATCTTCTGCATAATAACATTGGTCGATGGCTAAACCACTTCCTCCCGTGTTTGTAAATGCTCCAAACGAAGCAGCTTTCGGAGAATCAATGTGAAGATAGCAATTGATGAGTTCACTGTTACTTGATGAATTGTAACATAAACCACCTACATTTGGATTGTTATTAAAATCGCATTGGGTGACATAGCAGTTAATGATGCTGTTATTATTTTGGTAGCACAATCCGCCACAAATGTTGCTATTCCCCAAGAAATGCATATCATTGACCGAACTGTTTAGAATGCGACCTGCATTGGTGTTGGCTATTCCTCCAGCATATCCTAAGTTGTTTATGGTGCATGATTTTACGTGACAATTAATGATTGTTCCTTCACTCCATGCAGCAAGAATACTACAATAAAATTCTCGACTTATAGAAGGGTCTTTGGTGTAAGAACAATTATCTAAAGTAAGGTTTCTTATGATGGCAGTTGGTCCAATGTTGCCAAAAAGTCCTTGGTATGTTGTATATTGAGGCGTGATAATTTGTAAATTAGATAAGGTGTGTCCTTGCCCGTCAAAACAATCTTTAAAAGCGAGTGTTTTTCTATTAGGAAAGCCGTAAGATTTTAAGAATCCTATCGGCTGTACCTGCTTGCTTTCTTCTTCACTGAATGTGATGTCATTGCGCAGGTAGTATGTTGTTACGCCGCTCTCTTGGATTCCGAATTCATCCAGACTTCTTCCTTCGTATTCCATTCCGTTAATCAGGTGGGTGAAGGCGATAAAATCTTCGGCGGTATAGATGCCCGCTTCTTTTTCTTTGGTGATGAAGTGGTAGTGGTATTGCCGTCCCGATTCAAAGGTTTGCGGTGAAGTGGTTAGCGTTTGCTCGCCTTGTCCTGTAGTAAAAGTGATACGGATAGACGCGTTTTCGGACGGTGGTATAAGGAATGCGTAAATGCCGTCGGGCTGGTTGGTGAGCCGGAAAGTCGGAGCAGGAGTGTCTGTTAAGGTGATTTCTCTTGTAAGCGGGTCGAGGCTTTCTATTTGCACCGAGGGAGTAAAGTCGATGTGCTGTATTTGCTGATTAAGTTTTTCTCCGGCTTCGAAAGTTACTTTGGAGAAAAGGTGTCCGAATTGAAGCGTGATCCGTTTTCCGTATCCCGCTTCTTGATGGGTGTATAAGATGTCTTTCAGTTGTCCGTTTTCATAAAAATCGGTGATGCCCGATGCCGCGTAAGGATAATAGGCGGTCAATAGGGCGGTTTCTCCCGATTCATTCCATTTTAAGGTATTGTCGTGCTGCCACTCGCCGTGAGAATAAGTAAGCGGTACGTTGTTTGCTTCGATGCCTCCTTGGCTGAAGAAAGAGATTCGGTCGCCTTCTTCCAGTGTGTTTTTTTCTTCGCTGCTTCTTCCGGTGTCTTGCAATCGGTTTCCTGTGATGACGACATGGTTCCCGACAGGAGTGAAGCATTGTTCTTCTGTGCATCCTATCGTTAGGCAAAGGAATATGAGGATGATTGTCTTTTTCATAAATGGGTATTGAGGAAAGTTTTTTGTTGTATACAACGCAACTTTCTGATTTTGTTTACTTCAAGTTTGTTCCGATTTGAAATAAAAATCTGTATTTGTATCTTGCCGTATTCAAAATAAAGTCGTTTCTTTGTAGAGATGGTTTAACATATAAAACTTCAGGGTATGAATAATAACACTTATATTCGGTTTGATTGGGCTATTAAACGCTTGTTGCGCGACAAAGCGAATTTTAGCGTATTGGAGGGGTTGCTTACAGTCTTGTTCAATGACAAGACAAAGATTGTGGAAATATTGGAAAGCGAAGGCAACCAACAACGGGATGATGATAAGTTTAATAGGGTTGACATAAAGGCAAAGAACAGCAAAGGGGAAATCATTATCGTAGAGGTTCAGAACACGCGGGAGCTTTATTACCTGGAACGTATTTTGTACGGTACCGCTAAAGCCATCACAGAACATATTTCATTAGGCGATACATATCAGGAAGTGAAGAAAGTATATTCAATCAGTATACTTTATTTTGATTTAGGTAAGGGTAATGATTATTTGTATCATGGGCAGAATCATTTTATAGGTGTACATACGAATGATGAATTGTTGATAACGGCCAAAGAAGAGGGAGCCATTGTGCAGAAGTTTCCCAGTGAGGTGTTTCCTGAATATTATTTGATACGGGTTAACGAGTTTAATCAGGTAGCGAAGACGCCGCTTGAAGAATGGGTGAGATACTTGAAGACAGGCGTCATCGATCCGGAAACTACCGCTCCGGGTTTGCCGGAAGCTCGTGAGAAACTTCGGTATTATGATATGTCGCCTGAAGAACGGCATGCTTATGATGAGCATATCAATGCCATTATGATACAGAATGATGTATTGAGTACGGCTAAATTAGAAGGTTTGGAAGAAGGACGTGCGGAAGGTCGTGCGGAAGGACGTGCGGAAGGTCGTGCAGAGGGTCATGCGGAAGGTCGTGCAGAGGGTTTAGAGGAAGGCCATGCTTTGGGCTTGGAAGAAGGACGTGCGTTAGGTCGTCAAGAGGCGGTTGTGGAGACAAATCGTGAAAATGCTAAAAACATGAAGCGGTTAGGGGTTTCTGTGCCTGTCATATCGCAAGTAACCGGTCTGTCTGAACAAGAAATAGAATTATTGTTGTAGCATGAAAAAGCGCTGTCTACCTTCACAGGCGGGCAGCGCGTCTACAATACAAAATACAAATACAACTAAACGAGATATGTTATTAACTTTTTCCTGGTTTTATACGATGCCTTGGGCCATCATGGCGTGGGCTACTTTCATGAATCCGGCAATGTTCGCTCCTTTCACATAATTGATATAACCGTCAGGCTCTGTGCCGTATTTTACACATTGTTCGTGGATGTTGTGCATAATCTGATGCAGCTTTTCATCTACTTCTTGTGCCGTCCAACTGATGTGCATAGCGTTTTGGCTCATTTCCAGTCCTGATGTGGCTACACCGCCTGCATTTACGGCTTTACCCGGTGCATACATCACTTTATTGGCTATAAACGCATCAATCGCTTCTGGTGTACATCCCATGTTGGATATTTCGCCGACGCAAAGTACGTTATTTTTTATCAAATTACAAGCGTCTTCGCCATTTAATTCGTTTTGGGTGGCGCATGGAAGTGCAATATCTACCTTTACTTCCCACGGGCGGTGTCCTGGGTAGAAGGTCGCGCACGGATATTTCTCGGCATACGGTGCCACGACATCGTTGCTCGAAGCGCGGAGTTCGAGCATATAGTCTATCTTTTCGCCGCTTACTCCATCGGGGTCGTAAATGTATCCGTCAGGTCCGGACAGGGTGACGACTTTCGCCCCCAATTGGTTGGCTTTCGTCACAGCTCCCCATGCCACGTTGCCGAATCCCGACACGGCTATGGTCTTGCCTTTGATGTCGATGTCTTTCTTGTCGAGCATATGTTTCACGAAATACAGCCCGCCGAATCCGGTAGCTTCGGGGCGGATCAGCGAGCCTCCGTATTCCAATCCTTTGCCGGTGAAAGTGCCCGTAAATTCGTGCGTCAGCTTTTTGTACATGCCAAACATATAGCCTACTTCACGGCCGCCCACACCGATGTCGCCTGCGGGCACGTCCATGTCTGGCCCTAAATGATGGTACAGTTCCAGCATGAAGGCTTGGCAGAAACGCATGATTTCGGCTTCGCTCTTTCCACGAGGAGAGAAGTCTGAACCTCCTTTCGCGCCTCCCATCGGCAATGTAGTCAATGCATTCTTGAATGTCTGTTCGAATCCTAAGAATTTTAAGATGGAGAGATTGACCGACGCATGAAAACGGATACCTCCTTTATACGGGCCGATAGCATTGTTAAACTGTACCCGGTAGCCTAAGTTGACTTGCACTTTGCCTTTATCGTCTACCCAAGGCACACGGAACGTAATGATGCGGTCGGGTTCTACCAAACGCTCAATCAATGAAACCTTTTCAAATTCCGGATGTTGGTTATAAATGTCTTCAATAGAGAGCAGTACTTCTTTTACAGCTTGCAAATATTCGAGTTCACCCGGATGCTTGGCCTCCAGCGATGACATAATTTGATTGATGTTCATGACTACTTATATTTAAGGTCTGACAAAATGAAATGTTTTCGTATTACAAAGGTAGTGTTTTCGATGGATTGGCAAAATGTTTTTTGGGAAATTTGTGCATTGAAAGTGATAAAAAGTTAAAGTGCGACGGACGCGTCAGGATAGCGAGGTAAAGTTTGTCGCAAGATAAGTTGCATAAATCAAGAGAAATGCCGTAATTTGTTAGATAAATAAAAGCGTAAATCCGAAAGCTATGCTCAATAAGTTAAAATTAAATCAACTCTATTTTAAAGACACCCAATTCGTCAACCTGATGACGAAGCGCATATTCAATGTGTTGTTGGTGGCAAATCCGTATGATGCTTTCATGTTGGAAGACGATGGACGCATTGACGAGAAGATATTTATCGAGTATATGAACCTTAGCCTTCGCTATCCGCCCCGCTTCACGCAGGTTTCCACCGAAGAAGATGCCTGGAAGCAGTTAGAGAATACTCGCTTCGAACTGGTTATTTGTATGCCGGGTACGGATAACAGCGATACGTTCGATATCGCAAGGCAGATAAAAGAAAAGTATCCCCATATCCCTTTGGTGGTGCTGACCCCTTTCTCGCACGGCATACGGGAACGGATGGAACACGAAGACCTGAGTATTTTCGAGTATGTGTTCTGCTGGCTGGGGAACACCGACTTGTTAGTGTCTATCATTAAATTGATAGAAGACAAGATGAATTTGGAGCACGACATTAAAGAAGTGGGAGTGCAGATGATTCTTTTGGTGGAAGATTCAGTCCGCTTTTATTCTTCTGTCTTGCCTAATCTATATAAGTTTGTGTTGCGCCAAAGCCAGGAGTTCGCTACCGAGGCGTTAAATGAGCACCAGCGAACGTTGCGTATGCGTGGGCGTCCTAAAATTGTGTTGGCACGCAGTTATGAGGAGGCTATTGATTTATATAATAGGTATAAGAATCATATTTTAGGAATTGTATCCGACGCGCGTTTTCCGAGTGGAGGAAAAATCGATCCGCAGGCTGGGGTTCGTTTTCTTACCGAGGTGCGTAGCCAAAGTCCTTTCATACCTTTGATATTACAGTCTGCCGAAATCGCGAACCGGGAGTTTGCCGACCATATCCATGCCCAGTTCATCGACAAAAACTCGAAGAAGATGAGCCTTGAATTGCGCCAGGCGGTTTCCGAGCATTTCGGCTTTGGCGATTTTGTGTTTCGCAATCCGAAAACGAAAGAAGAGGTAGCTCGTGTGCATAACCTGAAAGACCTGCAGAATGCTATATTCACGATTCCTGCCGATTCGCTTCTGTATCACATTAGCCGGAACCATATGTCGCGTTGGCTCTATTCGCGTGCTATCTTTCCCGTAGCCGAGTTCTTAAAGCAAATTACGTGGGAGTCGTTGCAAGACCTTGACGCGCACCGTCAGATTATTTTCGAAGCTATCGTAAAATACCGCAAGATGAAGAATCAAGGCGTGGTGGCTGTTTTTCAGCGCGACCGCTTCGACCGTTATTCGCATTTTGCACGTATCGGCGACGGGTCGTTGGGAGGTAAAGGAAGAGGCTTGGCTTTTATCGACAATATGATTAAGCGTCATCCCGAGTTTGAGGAATTCGAGAATGCGGTCATTGAGATTCCGAAGACGGTGGTGCTTTGTACGGATGTTTTCGATGAGTTTATGGAGACCAATCAGTTGTATCAGGTAGCGTTGAGTGATGCCGATGACGAGGCAATCTTACGTGCTTTCCTGCGTGCCAAACTGCCCGACCGTTTGGTGGAAGACTTTTTCGCTTTCTTCGATGTGGTGAAGGCACCTATTGCCATCCGTTCGTCCAGCTTGTTGGAAGACTCACATTACCAGCCTTTTGCGGGAATCTATTCTACGTATATGATTCCTTATATGGATGATAAGTACGAACGTCTTCGGATGTTGAGCGACGCGATAAAAGGCGTTTATGCTTCGGTGTTCTACAAAGACAGCAAGGCATATATGCAAGCTACCAGCAATGTGATAGACGAAGAAAAGATGGCGGTTATCTTGCAGGAGGTAGTCGGCACGCAATATGGCGACCGCTATTATCCTACCATATCAGGAGTGGCACGCTCTGTCAACTATTATCCGATAAACGATGAGCTAGCCGAGGAGGGAACGGTCAGTCTGGCGTTGGGACTGGGCAAGTATATCGTAGATGGCGGACTGACCTTGCGTGTTTGTCCCTACCATCCCGACAAAGTGCTTCAAACCAGTGAAATGGAAATGGCGTTGCGCGAGACCCAGACGCGTTTCTATGCGCTCGACTTGAAGAACTTGGGGCACGATTTCTCGCTGGATGATGGATTCAACCTGTTAAAGCTATCGGTAAAGGATGCCGAAGCAGACGGCTCGTTGAATTACATAGCATCCACATACGACCCTTACGATATGGTTATCCGTGACGGTATCTATCCAGGCGGGCGGAAAGTCATCACCTTTGCCAACATCCTCCAGCATGATGTGTTTCCTTTGCCGCGCATCCTTCAACTGGTGCAGAAATACGGGCAAGGAGAAATGCGCCGTCCGGTAGAAATCGAGTTTGCGGTCAACCTGAATGCAAAAGAAAAGAGCGGCATATTCTATCTCTTGCAAATCCGTCCGATGGTGGATATGAAAGCGGATTTGGAAGAAGACCTTGAGGCGATTCCCGAAGAACGTTTGCTGCTTAAAAGTGAAAACTCGTTGGGACAGGGTGTCATGGATGACATTCAGGACGTGATTTACGTGAAGACCGAAGGCTATACCGCTTCGAACAACCAGTTGATAGCCTACGATATTGAGAAGTTGAACAAGCGTTTCCTTGACGAAGGGAAGCATTACGTGTTGGTAGGTCCGGGCAGATGGGGAAGTAGTGATACATGGTTGGGCGTTCCGGTAAAATGGCCCAATATTTCGGCTGCCCGTGTCATTGTTGAGGCTGGACTGACCAATTACCGGGTAGACCCCAGTCAAGGTACGCACTTCTTCCAGAACCTGACATCATTCGGTGTAGGCTATTTCACCATCAATACGTATTGCGATGACGGTATTTTCAACGAAGCTTTGCTCAACGGTATGCCTGCTGTGGAAGAAACGAAGTTTATCCGTTGGGTGCATTTCGACCGTCCGCTTACGGTTAAGATGAACGGAAAGAAAAAAGTGGGTGTAGTAGAATTGCCCGAATGATTATATTCATGAATTCCGCAATCGGTAGTGTATTAAAAAACGATACTACTGGCTTTGCCGGAGGAGTATATATATTCACAGGCGGATGCAATATAATTGCTTGACCGACACGATTAGTAATCGTACAGTGTGACGATTACTAATCGTACAGCCTGACGATTACTAATCGTGTCGGCAATGCAGTTATGTAATGAAACGAATCATTTCCACTGGAAATATCCGCTGACCTCGTATTCTGCCAATGTCTTTCAACTATCTATAAAAAAAAGAGCGATGAAAGAATTGCTTCTTTCATCGCCTGTCGGAATGAGGCGACTCGAACGCCCGACCCCTACGTCCCGAACGTAGTGCGCTACCAACTGCGCTACATTCCGATTCAGTATCGTTGTCTTTCGATAACGGGTGCAAAGGTAGTGCTTTTTTTGATATGTGCAAAATATTTCTCTATTTTTTTTATTTGTTATATGGGCGTATTTAGTGTATAGTCTTCATAATCAGTGAATTTGTCGTGATTAAATATTTAAAAGAAAGGAAACAGGGGTTTGAGTGTTTGCAAGGTTGTTATTGTTGAATGAGAAATTGTGAAAGGAAATCAGTTTGATTATCGGTGATTCATAAAAATGAGAGGCACAAGATTTTCGCATTTGATGAAAATCCTGTGCCTCTCGTTTTTATTTGGGCGTAATTACAAAGAAGCTACTTCGCTCAATGTATTGAATACGCTGCTGCAAATACCTAACAGAACGATGCCCAACAGGCAGATGACCAGACAAGCGCGTGTCATGGCCGAACTGCGGAATGTAGGCAGCGGTTTGTCGTTCGGCGTAATGTACATGGCTTTCACGATAAGCAGGTAGTAGAACAGTGAGATGATGGTGTTCACCAATGCCAGGAATACTACCAGCCAGTGTCCGGCATGGAATGCCGAAGCGAATACGAAGAACTTCGAGAAGAAACCGGCAAACGGCGGGATACCTCCCAGCGAGAAGAGTGCCAGCGTCATGATGAAGCTCAGGTGCGGGTTGGTTTGGTAGAAACCGTTGTATGCTTCTCGGTCTACACGGCCGCCGTTGTGCTGCTCTACGGTAGTGATGACACCGAATACAGCCAAGTTGGCAACGATGTAAACGATGACGTAGTAAACCAACGATGCCATGCCTTGTCCGTCAGCTCCCAATACAGCCAGCATGATGTAGCCTGCCTGCGAGATACTACTGTAAGCCATGAACCGTTTCAGGTCGTGCTGCAGGATAGCAAAGATATTGGCGATGGTGATGGTCACTACGATGACTACCGACAGCAAGAAGCTCCAATTGTCAATCATCGGACCGAACACTTTCACCAAGATACTCATCAACGCAAAAGCAGCTGCACCTTTTGAGATGACAGACAAGTAAGCTGTGATGCTGGTAGGAGCACCTTGATACGTGTCGGGAGTCCACATGTGGAACGGTACCAGGCTCAACTTGAATCCTAAGCCAGCGAAGAAGAATACCATAGCCATGATTTGAAGCGGCGTGCCGGTCAGCAAGGCGGGCAGGTCGTCGAAATACATGGTTCCGCATGTACCATAAACTAATGACAAGCCGTAGAGCATCAAGGCAGAAGAAAACATGGCGTTCAGGATGAACTTTGTTCCAGCTTCCGCGCTTTGGCGACGGTATTTATCGAAAGCTATCAGGCAAGCCAAGGGGATGCTGGCAAGTTCCAGGCCTACGTAGAAGAGGAGGAAGCTGCCTGCACTTACCATATAATACATACCCAGCAGGGTAGAGAGCGTCAGTACGTAGAATTCGCCTGCCTTGTGGCGTGTGTCTTCACGGTTAATCCATGAATCGGCCTGCATGAAGACGAGTAGCGTACCTGCTGCCAATACGGTCTTGACGATGGAAGCCATCGGAGTGGTGCGATACATACCTCCGAAAGCCTCGCCCGTCACGGGGATGATGTTCAATGCGATTTGTACCACTAAAAGCCCGCAAGCCAAACCTTGCAACGCCTTGTGGTTAGGCTGTTTCAATATCAGGTCGGCAAGCAATACGATAATCAGTATGACTGCCAAGCTGATTTCTGCCTGCATGGCAGAGAATATTGCACTTATATCCATAGTGTGTCTTGATTAATGTATTAATTGTGAAATGATAGGTTCGACACTCGTGCTGATGACATCGCTTACCCACCACGGTGCGAGTCCCAGTCCGGCTACTGCTACGATAAGGCAGATGACGGCGAAGCGTTCGTCCCAAGTGGCATCGGTCAGTTTCAGGTGTTCCGGATTATGACAAGTGCCATATAAGATTTTTCCGACAACACGCAGGATGTACACAGCCGTGATAACGATACTGGTCGTTGCGATGACGGTACATGCGCGATGGAAGAAGTCGGTGTGTTGGAACGAGCCGACAAATACGGTCATTTCGGCAATGAATCCGCTCAAGCCCGGCAAACCGAGATTGGCAAGACCGGCGATAACATAACCTACTGCCAGGAAAGGCATGATTTTCATCAAGCCGCTTAACTGGCGGATGTCACGTGTGTGCGTACGTCCGTAAATCATACCGATGAGGGCGAAGAACAAGGCAGTCATCAAACCGTGGCTTAACATTTGCAGGATGGCACCGGTAGAGCTGACACGTGTAGCCATCAGCAAGGCGAACAGAACCAGGCCACAGTGGCTTACAGAAGAGTATGCATTGATGTATTTCAAGTCGGTTTGTACAACAGCACTGAATGCTCCGTAAACTACTGAGATGGTGGTCAGTACCAGGAAGAAATCTCCCCAGTATGCCATGCCTGTAGGCATCAGGTACATGGCTACGCGGAAACATCCGTATCCTCCCAGCTTCATCAATACACCTGCGTGCAGCATAGATACGGCAGTAGGTGCCGAAGCATGACCGTCAGGACTCCAGGTATGGAACGGAAACAATGCTCCTAATACGCCGAATCCCAAAAATACCATCGGGAAGAACACCTTCTGGAATTCGGTAGGGATTTTCAAGTGAGCGATTTCGATTACGTTCATAGTTTCAGCTCCAGCACCATAGAAGATACCTAGGATACCAATCAGCAGGAATGCGGAGCCACCCATCAGCATCAGCGTCAGCTTCATGGCGGAATATTCTTTGCGGCCGCTTCCCCATACACCAATCAGCAGGTACATCGGAATCAAAGCTACCTCGTAGAACATGAACATGGTGAACAGGTCGGTAGAAATAAAGAAACCGAATACACCTGTACTCAACAAGGTGAACCACATGAAGTATTCTTTGGTGAGGGGTTTCAGTTTCCATGAAGCAAATGTTCCTGTGAAAACGATGATGGCACTCAGCAGCAACATCACTACTGAGATACCGTCTACACCTACAGAGTAGGCTATATGTAAGGGAGCATACCACGTAATGCTATCGGTAAAAAGCATTTCATCGGTTGCGCCCCCATTTCGGAGTCCTATATAGGAAACGGTAAGGTATGCGGCAAGAACCAGCAGTACGCTGGAGCCAGCTACCATCACTCCTCTTACCTGATTCAGGTTGCGGGCTATCCATAAGCCCAATAACATCAGCAGAGGGACTAATACGAAAAGACTTAATATATTCATAATACTAATAACATGATGGTTAATACTATAACTCCACCCAAGAACCACATGGTGTAGCTTTGGATTCTACCGTTCTGGATGGGTTGTGCAGCCTCACCGGCAGCGTTGGTACTCCATGCCATGAAGTTCATGAACTGGTCTATGACATGGCGGTCGAACCAAGCAAGCGGAGTAGAGATGCAGCGGAAGATGATTCGTTTCGTAACAAACAACCAAACTTCGTCCATATAGAAGCGTTTGTAAGCTGCGCGGTGTAGTGTTGCAAAGCGTTTTGCCAGCATGTCGGCAACGGGTTGTTTGTCGCGTGCGTACATCCATGTAGCCAATGCAATTGCAATCAAGGCCACTACGATGCTGGTAACAGCCACTTGGGTATTCAGGTGGATGTCGTAAGCGTGTCCGTTAGCGGATACAAAGTGGCCGAACGGAAGAATCCAACCGCATACAATGGTAATGGCTGCCAATACCATTAGTGGGAAAGTCATTGACAACGGACTTTCGTGCGGTGTATGATGCTTGTGCAATTCTTTGTTTTCAGTTCCCCAGAAGATGCCGTAGTACAGGCGGAACATATAGAATGCGGTCATACCGGCAATGATGGTCATAATCCATCCCATAACCGGACTGAACTGGAAGCAGGCTGTCAGGATTTCGTCTTTCGAGAAGAAGCCTGAGAACGGCGGAATACCTGCAATAGCCAGGCAGGCGATAAGGAAAGTGATGTGGGTGATAGGCATATACTTGCGCAGGCCACCCATGGTAGACATTTCGTTGCTATGAACGGCGTGGATAATACATCCGGCACCGAGGAACAACAATGCTTTGAACATAGCGTGAGTGAACAAGTGGAACATACCAGCCATATAGCCTAATCCGCCTTCATGCGGGTCGGCAGTGGTACAAACGCCCAAAGCTACCATCATGAAACCAATCTGAGAAATGGTAGAGAAGGCAAGCACACGCTTGATGTCGCTCTGCGCGCACGCTACAGATGCCGCATAGAAAGCGGTGAACGCGCCTACGTAGGCTACCAAATGCAAGGTTTCGGGTGCGTAGCCGATGAACAACGGGAACATGCGGGCTACCAAGTATACACCGGCAACAACCATGGTTGCGGCATGGATAAGGGCACTGACAGGAGTCGGGCCTTCCATGGCATCGGGCAACCAAATGTGCAGCGGGAACATGGCACTCTTACCAGCACCACCAATGAACATCAGGCCGAGAGCCAGCGGCAATAGCATACCGCATTTCATCAGTTGTTCCTGTTCGGGAGTGAACGTGAAGGTTCCCATATAGAAACCGTAAATCAAGATACCGATGAGGAAGCCCAAATCGGCGAAGCGGGTAACGATGAACGCTTTCTTGCTGGCTGCAATGGCTTCGGGTTTTGTGTAGTAGAAGCCGATGAGCAAGTAAGAAGACACACCCACCAATTCCCAGAACACATACATCTGGAAGATGTTGGTAGCGAGCACCAGCCCTAACATAGAGAACGAGAAGAGCGACAGGAACGCATAGTAGCGTTGGAAGCCGACTTCACCTTTCATGTAGCCGAATGAATAAATGTGCACCATCAGGCTGACGGTAGAGATAACTACCAACATCATGACGGAAATCGGGTCGAGCAAGATTCCCATGTCGATGTGCAGCGAGGTGTTGAACGGCAGCCATTGGAAGTTCCAAGGCATCAACGTTTCGAA
>CASFRN010000064.1 GCA_949296855.1 uncultured Bacteroides sp.
CCATGCCTGATGAAGATTTGTTTGATTTTTATTGCAACACTAAGTTAAGTGAATCTTCTGACATGGCAAAATACTGGGTAATATATTATTACTCAGTATTTTAAATTTATTTCTAACAATATGTGTTGCGGAATTAAGGGTAGAGTAAATACATACGTTTATTTGAAACGCGGATTAACGCAGATTTTCGCAGATGAATATTAAAAAATCTGCGTTAATCCGCGTTAATCTGCGTTTCATCTTTATTTCCAAGCCTTCTTTTTTTGTCTGTCTTTGATTTTCTCTTTATCTTTGTTCTCTCAAAACAAGCAAAGACAGAAGATGATGAAACGTATTTTATTTTTATTCAGCATATTGTTCGTGACGGTTCTATCCGTACAAGCCCAGCCGAAAATTTCTTTCGACCGTGAGAAGCAGGATTTGGGCTATCTTCTTTGGCGTAATCCGACCACTGTTACTTATGCGTTTACCAATACGGGCGATAAGCCTTTGGTTATATCGAATGTGACGGCTTCGTGCGGATGTGTCAGTGTGGATTGGACCAAGCAACCCATTCCGGCAGGAGGAAAAGGTACGGTAAGTGCGGTATTCGATGCAGAAGCCATCGGGCATTTTTATAAAGAAGTGGGTGTATATTGTAATGCTTCACCGATGCCCGTCTATTTGGAATTTAATGGAGAAGTGACCGCCGATGCCAAGAACTATTCGTTTACGCATCCTTACGGATTTGGTTCTGTGCGTTTGAACCAACAAGAAATCGAGTTCGAGAATGTCAATAAGGGCGACCGTCCGGAGTTTACTATTTTGGTCGCTAATACCTCCAGTAAGGCTTATACACCAGTGTTGATGCACTTGCCTCCTTATCTTTCGGCGAAAGCTACGCCCGAAGTGTTGGGTCGCGGGAAGAACGGAAAAATAGTGGTGACTCTTGATACCGACAAGTTGCCTAAGCTCGGTATTACCCGCACTTCGGTGTATTTGTCACGTTTCTTGGGTGATAAGGTCGGGGCGGAGAATGAGATACCCGTATCCATAGCTTTGCTCCCTGATTTCTCGGACATGACCGAACAACAGAAGAACAACCCTCCGCAGCTTTCGCTTTCGGCTACCCAACTGGAATTTACGGGCTTGAAGCCGACACAAAAGAAATCACAGAACATCGTGATTACCAATACCGGCAAATCGGATTTGGAGATTCAAGATATGCAGGTAAATAATATCGCTCTTGCTGTAAGTCTGAAAAAGACGGTGCTGAAACCGGGTGAATCAACCAAAATGAAGATTACGGTGTTGGCGGAAAACTTGCCTCGTGTGAAAAGAGCGCCTCGTGTGTTGATGTTGACGAACGATCCGGCAAAACCTTCGGTCACGATTCGGGTGAAGGCGGAATTGCAATAAATATTTGCAAAGAATCAGGGATTAAAAGGAGTTATAGGAAGTTATGCTTCGCTTGGCTCGCAGGAGTTAAAAGACAATAGTCTTGTGGTATTGGCTTCTAACTCCTTTTAACTCCCTAAAATAACTTCTTTAACTTCTAAATAAAATAACTATGGAACACCCTGAGAACAGCGATGCATACAAAGGATTGACGGTAAACCAAGGCATCGCACAACCTGCTACGGTAAATCCGTATTTGAAAGCGAGAAAGCGACCGAAACGCCGCCAGTTTACGGCGGGCGAGTATGTAGAAGGTATCTTGAAAGGAGACATTACGGTGTTGAGTCAAGCGGTCACGTTGATAGAAAGCGTGAAGCACGAGCACCAGGCGTTGGCGCAGGAAGTGATAGAGAAATGCCTGCCTTTTTCAGGTAATTCGATTCGGGTTGGCATCAGTGGTGTGCCCGGAGCAGGTAAGAGTACTTCGATCGATGTATTCGGATTGCATGTTTTAGAGAAAGGAGGAAAGTTGGCAGTGCTTGCCATTGATCCCAGTAGTGAGCGTTCGAAAGGAAGCATCTTGGGAGATAAGACCCGTATGGAGAAACTTTCCGTACATCCCGATTCGTTTATTCGTCCCAGCCCTACGGCAGGTTCGTTGGGCGGAGTGGCACGTAAGACACGCGAGACGATTATTTTGTGTGAGGCGGCTGGCTTTGATAAGATATTTGTAGAAACAGTCGGAGTAGGACAGAGCGAGACGGCTGTACATTCGATGGTGGATTTCTTCTTGCTTATCCAACTTGCCGGTACGGGCGATGAATTGCAAGGTATCAAGCGCGGCATTATGGAGATGGCAGATGCCATTGTCATCAATAAGGCAGACGGAAATAATATTGAGAAAGCCAAATTGGCAGCGGCTCATTTCCGTAATGCACTTCATCTGTTTCCCGCTCCCGAATCAGGATGGATGCCGAAAGTCTTGACTTATTCAGGCTTTTATGGCATTGGTATCAAAGAAATCTGGGACATGGTTGACGAATATTTCGCTTTCGTAAAAGCAAACGGATATTTTGAACACCGGCGCAACGAGCAAGCAAAATATTGGATGTATGAAACCATCAACGAACAATTGCGGGACAATTTTTATAATAATCCGCAAATCACTCCAATGCTGGCATACGAAGAAGAACAAGTTCTTTCGGGCAAGACTTCTTCTTTCGCCGCCGCCAAGCGTTTACTCGATGTGTACTTTGGTAAATGAAGAATCTTTTTGAATGAAGAATTCCATGCGGATGGAGCGATTCTTCATTCAAAAGAACGATTGTCTGTGGTTGAGGTAATAAAAATGTTTATGCCTGTATTTTACCTAAAAGAATAGAAATGTGTAATTTTTTAGCATATAATTGTGTGCTTTATTTAAAAATCGATATATTTGCCCAATAAATAATTGTATTAATTATGAGCAGTCAGACAATTAAAAGTTGGTTAGTTGGGATTTTGATTGTGTGTTTTTGTCACACTATTTATGCCCAACATGTAACGAAAGAGCAATTGCTTAAATTGTTTTATCAGGCGAATGTAGCTCAGAAAGCTAATGATACGGATAAAGCGATTGAAATTTATCTTTCTGTGTTGAAACTTTCGCCCGGTTTGCCGGATTCTTATTTGAAGTTAGGAAAATTATATGCAGCTAAAGCGGATGCTGTTTCGTTAAAAAAGGCTTGTATTTGTTACTCTAATTATTTAAGGTTAAAACCTGAAGCATCGGAAGCTGAATATTTGAAATCGGAGATAACACGTCTTACCGCTTTAGCGGAAACAGGTGAGGGAATCCGTTCTATAGAGATTAAACAACCTGAGCCTGCTATTGTGTTGCCGGTAACTTCTGGTGAAATAGCTTCTGTAGCAGTGGAAAAAGTACAGGAAAAATTAGCGCCTCCCCAAGATACTGTTGTAACGATAGCGAAAGTGATGATGCCGGCGGAACAAGAAGTGGTAGCTCCTGTAGACTCAAGATTGTTAGGGCGTTGGGCTTCGGATGAATTGAACTTTGATGGTCGGGAAATGTGGATTTTTGATATTTATGCGGAGGGTAATGCCATGTGGATGCAGCTCACCGATAGCGCATATATGAAGAAGAAAGATGTTTGGCTGGTAAACGCTTCCGGACTGAAAGCAAAAGGTATGCAACGGGGAGACAGCCTTGTGTTCTCTTTTGAAATAGAAGAAAAGAAAGACCTTTTGGCATCGAAGAAAGAAAAAACGAATGCGGACCCTTTCGCTACTATGATTGATGAATTTTTAGGTATTGATTTTGGCGGGCTGATGGGGAGGACGGATAAAAAGCAACCTGAAGATTCTATAGTTGTGGATACTCTTGCCATGGATTCGGCTATGTGGGTTGAACCTAAAATCATTCATGCTTATGTGTTTACGTTGAAGTTTGATGGCATGAAGCTTGACGGAAAGGTGAATACCCGGATGTATGATGCCCATTCAAGCGGAAGTTATTTGTCGGATTTAAGCCATGCGTGTGAACTCTTTAAGGCTCCTGATGATTATCTTGGCTTTACCTATGTGCAACCTTCTGGTGAAGAGTTGTCGACTATGCCCGAATTATGTGAAATTTATAATCAAAAAAGACGTTCGTCCGATAACGTGTCATCTTTGAATGATTTAGGATGCCTTTCTATGTGGGGGGTAGGTACGCATCGCAATATGAAAATGGCGGTATCTTATTTTATGGAAGCGTCGATGAAAAACAATCTTTTTGCGACCTTGAATTTGGCATTGCTGTATCAAGAAGGTTATGGGGTAGAGAAAGATTTAACGAAAGCCCGTGATTTGTTTATGCGTGCATACGAGTCGGGGTATACAGACGCGTTAGTGCTCTGCGGAGATTCGTATTGGGAGTCGGAAGACGGGATGAATCCCGATTATTCAAAGGCGTTGGCATGTTATCAGAAAGCCATGTTACGCCGTTGTCCGTATGCTGCATTCCGCTTGGGATGGTTGTATAATGAAGGGTTAGGTGTAGAGCAGGATACGGCGAGGGCATTGAATTATTATAAGCAGGCCGTATCGATGTCTTATCCGGACGCTTTGGCTGATATGGGGAATTTCTATCGTACGGGAAGGCTTGTAGAGCGGGATTACGCAAAAGCAATGGAATATCTGCAAAAGGCAGCCGCAAAAGGGAATGTAAAGGCTATGTATGAGATTTATCAGATGTTTTTGCGTGGTGAAGGTGTCCGGCCTGATTTTAAATTGGCTAAAGAATGGTTACGCAGGTCTATGGATGCGGATAATTCAATATTGAAGGGATATTCTTCGATAAAGAGACAGATAAAATCGATTATTCACACCAAAAAATAGAGCTTATGCATAGGGTTTTAGTGGCTTTCTTTTTATGTTTGGTTTCTGCTGTTTGGGTAAATGCGGGCAATGGGAAAGCCGATGTAAATTTTGCAAGTCGGAAAATGAAGCAATTGGCATCCCTGTTGCCGATGCGGCAGATTCCGGACCGCGATACAATAATGGCTGTGCCCCAAGTGATTAAGAACAAATCATTGGTGTTCCTTTTTAACGACCGGAAAGAAGTGTCGCATATAGGGTTGTCTTTGTTTAGCGGTGCTACCAAACTTCTTTTGGATAAAAGCATTTGTAATTTTTTGGAACGTTGCTTGCTTGAATTGCTTTTGCAGGAAAGCAGTCAGTCAGTCCAGCGGAAATTGACGGAGTACCATATCGATTTGTTTTTGGACGGTAAAGCTTACGGGGAAGGGAATCTGATGTCTTTAAGCACAATGTTGGAACTGATGGAAATGCCTGTAAACTTTTCTTTGCGGCATAAAGACAAACAGGCCGAAGCTTATTGGAAGTTCGGGCATCACACGTTAAGCATGTCGTTTCCTTTGTATCGGGAATTGATTGACGGGACAGACAAAAAGGAGTCTGATGATAATGTCTATCATCAATTGCAGGTAGCGGTTTTTGATACGGGGACTCTTGTCGATAAGCCGGTTGATAAAAGGGGGTTGCAGCCGATAGAAGGAGGAAAGGTATGGGTGAATAAGGGAGAAGTGTTTGCGGTTCAGCCTCTGTCTTCCGACCGGTACTATGCGTGGAGTGGAAATGAATACGTTCCGCTTTTTCAAAAGGAATATGTGGAATATTCGGCTAATAATCTGTTTTTGACTTATCGGAACGGGAAAGGAAAATCGTTGTTGATTACCCATCGCAAGTATGGGCAGTTCACTCCGGAAATAACCATACCTCTTCTGAATTTCCTGAAGTGTTTTGCCGATGATTTTATAACATATTCTTATACCGGATATAATAAGAAAGGGAATTTAGAAACGATTGTAGTTTTTAGCCATAAGAAATTGAATTATATTCATTTGTTGAAAGTATCGCTGGACGAGAAACAATTATTTGCTGCAAATCCGGTGTTTAAAGCTGATTTTTATTCTAATATACCGCAACAATATATTAAAACGTTATTACAATGAAAAAGATTAAGTTGATTTTATTATTTGTGTTGATGCCATTGTTTTCTTTTGCTCAGTTAGAAGATACGAAGTTTGTTATTACAGATGGTTTGGATAATGCTTCTTTGAAAGCTGCTATGGAAAATAATGTATCATTGTTTTTGAAAGCATGCAATGTGGCTGTGATGGAAGGAGAAAAGCCGGACATTGAAGATGGGTTGACAGACGATGCGAAGGAGGTGCTGAAAGAAATGTGGAAAATGAGTCCGATGTCTTGTCCGGTATCTACGCTGGAAGAAATTTGTCTGCATACGCCGGAAGGATATCAAGTCAGGAATATTCCGGTGACAATGATGGCGGCAGCCGAAGGGGAACAAGAACAAGAATTGGTGCTTCATTTCACTTCCTCCGGCTTGATTGATAATATTTCGATAGCTATCGAAGAACATAAGTACAAAGATATTCTGGCTGAACACGAATCTGTTGAAGATTTATACCGCCGTCAGGTGATAATAGATTTCGTAGAAAATTACAGGACAGCTTATAATCGGAAAGATTTGTCGTATATCGAATCTGTATTCAGTGACAATGCGCTGATTCTTACCGGGAAAGTAATCCGCGAGAAACCGAAATCAGATTATGCTATGCGTGCTTTAAGCCGCGAGAAGATAGTGTATCAAAAGCGTACGAAGAAAGAATACATTTCGAATTTGAAAAAGGTTTTTAAGTCGAATAAATACATTAATGTGTTGTTTGATGAGGTGGAAGTAATCCAGCATCCGAGACTGACTGATATTTACGGAGTCACGTTGAAGCAGGAGTGGAATTCCGATAAATACCGTGATGTGGGCTTTATTTTCTTGATGATTGATTTTCAAGACGAAATGCGTCCGTTGATTCAGGTCCGTACCTGGCAGCCTGAGAAACTGGACGGCAAAGTGTTGGCTCGTGAAGAAGTGTTCAATTTAGGGGATTTCGATATTGTCCGTTCGTTAGTAAATGATTAACAAATATGATAAATTATGAAAAAGAAATTGTTCTTGTTGTTAGGTGGATTAGTAGTGGCCATAGCGTCGGCTTTCGGTCAGCGTAGTTTAGAAGTAAAGGATATCACTACACCGCGCGATGTGTTCTCAGGACAGGATACAGAGGCAGGCATTGTGATTTCTTGTCCTGCTAATATAAAGTTGACTATCGAATCATCGCATGATAAGGTTGTTGATGTATACAATACGGAAGATAAAGGTGAGGAAGTTTTTTATTATTTGCGGTTTGAGACGGGCAAGCGGTATCGTGGCCGTAAATTGACAATCAGGGCGGACGGGTATGCACCTGTAATGATTATGGCGGAGTTGAATCCGAAAGAATTGAAGCGTTATCAGCTGATAGACCCGGACGTGGAGTTTGTGTACGGTTGCTATTATGAATACCGTAAGCGGGGAACTGAATATTTTCAGCAGGCTATGTATTCGGAGGCAAGAGAGCAATATGCCATTGCACAGGAGTGTTCGGACTGTCCCGAAAATTCAGGACTGGATAAGCTTATCACGAATATTGATTCGATTACGTCTTATAAAACCAAGGCTGAATCGGCATTCGAATTGATGGATTACGAATTGGCAAAAGATTATTACGGCCGGATTCTTGCACTGAATCCTTCTGATGAAAATGCTTCTACCCGGTTATTCGAATGTACCCGTAATTATAATATCGATTGCCAGAAAAACTACGATGCGGCAGAAGCTTACCGGTATGAGGGTGAATATGAAAAGGCGATAGCTTTGTATCAGAAGGTGGTTGATGCGAATTGTCAGAATGCGGTTTTGGCAAGCGCGAGCCTGAAAGCGTTGCGTAAGGATGTGTATAGCCGTAAGCAGCGTGCGCGTGCTTGGTTGTATGAATGGAGTAAAAGTGCTCCAATAGGCATTACTACCGGTACCTATAAAAGCAGGGTAGGCGGTTATTTCAGTTTGAGTTTTCATCCGGATCTTTTTAAAGCGATGCAGAAATCCTATAATGAAGTAGATGACGCGGAATTAAATGTGTCATTCGGTTGGACGGTTAATCCGGTAAAGAAATATCCTGTTTGGATTTTCTTTGGTGTGGGTTATACCGGTGTCGGTGAATTTGTAGATAGTGAAGGCAACCGTTATTTTGAACCGGAAGAAAATACAGGAACTGTTACGGATGAAGAGATTCCTAGCTATGGTGACGAGGAAGAAAACAAGCCCGAATTTAAGGTATACAGTGGAATATCTCCGGAAATAGGTATTGCCGGAAAGATTTTCAATCGTTTGGTGTTGCGCTATACGTTCCAATACCGTTTCTCTGTGTCGAAAGAATACGAGGATAAGTTTAGCAGAACCCGTCACGCTATTGGTATTGGTTTCTGTTACTGATGGGAATATCCTGTTCGGAACAAATAAAAAGCCGGCCGCTTCCTGGAACACAAGATGCGGTTGGCTTTTTATTTGTTGTTTATGAAGGGTTATAGCTTGATTAATTCAGTGATGCTTTGTCGGGTTTGCCGTATCTTTTTGTTTATTTCCTTATCGTATTGCACGCTTTTATTTTTAAATAGGCTCTTGTATTTGCATTTGCTGATTTTGAACTTGAGGTTGTCGTCATTGCCTGTAATGTTGACTCCGAAATCAATCGGGATGGGCGACTTTAGCATATCAATGTGGTAATTGTAATTCATGTCTATTCCGTGGGTGCCTCCTATAATGGCTTTGTATCGGTCCCATTCGATAGCGAATGGGATGACTTCGATTTTTCCGTTGTTCATTACAATGTTGGCTTCCAGTTGGTTGATGACTTTGTTTGTTTTGTCTTTGAACCGGAATCGTTTGGCTATTTCATTGAATGTCTTGTTGTCTAAAACTACCAGCTTTTGTCCCTTGAAGGTGCAGATGGCTTTTGTTGAAGCTAAGACAGGCAACATTTGATTGTCTAGTCGGGTGAAAGCGGTGACATGGCAATCGGCAAGTCCGTCCATTGATTTTGTTAAAGGGAGCATCGTGCCTATGGTAGGGATGACTTTATGTATTTGCGCTACCAAGATGTCTTCAAGGTTAATGTCGAAGACCGTTTTTATATTTTCTTTTTGATGGCTGTCGTAAAGCAAATGGATGGCTGTTTTCCCTAAATTTGTTCTTGTGGAAAAATCGGCTAACGCTTTTTGGTCTTTTAGTGTAATGTTCCCCTTGATTTGTTGGAGGCTCATTTCTTTATAATTGCTTTCGTCAACATCAAAAAGGATATTCAATGAAAGGTTCTCCGGCAGATAGATGCTGCGGTCGGTGATAGGGGTTTCTTTTTTGATTGTTTGTATTTTTTGCTCGAAGTTATCAATGGTAAGGTCTTGTATGTTTCTTGTTTTTTCCTTTTGGTTGTTTGCTTTCCCGTATAGAAACGTTTGGTAGAGTTCGTCGTAGTTAATGTATTGTGCGGACATTTGTAGAGAGCCGGCCAATTCTTTCGTTTGGGAATCGACGGCTAATGAACCGGATAAAAGGCAGTCCGATTTTCCTGCTTGTACTTCGAAGCGGTTTAAAGAATATTGGTCGTTTTGAAAATGCAGGAATCCTTTGGGTATGTCTATTTCCAGCGGGAATAGAACCGTATAGAATTGTGAGTTTTTCAGTTCGATTATACCTTTGATGTCCCATGTTCTGCCTTTATGGGATGAAGGCCTGAATTCAGATATGAAGTTGCTGTTTCTTAAAATAGCGGCATATTGGTCTTCCGTATCTACATATCTGAGCATATCGGCTTTTACGACTAAGGCTCTTTCTTCTTTCAACGGATTGGATGCCGAAGCCTTGCTTCCGGCATGTATCTCGATGTTGTTTCCCGCTATCCATTGTTTTTTATTTGTTTGAGCACGTAGGTTGCTGCATTCAGCATGGGCGGTAATAGGTTGTATCGTTTCTTTGTTAGGAGTCAAAGTTGTATTGGTGCGTATATGAAGCTGCGACAGATTTAGGTTTGTCGCTTGTTTATAGACTACGTGCAGCGTGTCAATGTCGATAATGCCGTTAAGGACTTCGTTTTCTTTGATGAAGTCACTTTTGTTTTTTTGGTTGCTGATATGGATATTGACGTTTTTTGTATATAGATTCAGTTTTTCTTTTTCATTGTTAGCAGAAATCTTGTCCGCTTGGAAATCACCTTGGATTTTAATTTGTTGGAATCTTTGCTTCAGCACGTCATCCCATGAGAATGCGCAAGCCATATCCATCTTGACTTTGCCTTCCATTTGGGTCGTGTTTTTAGGTAAGAATTCTTTGCCGAATCGGTTGAAGTCTAAATTCCCTAAGATGTCGGCCGCAATGTAAGGGTGGGTAAAGAGGTTGGAAATCATGCACCTCATGTTGATTTTACTGCCTAATCCTTCAGCTTCCAGGTTGTCTATGGTAAGGAAAGAAGAGTCTGGTTTGTTCTGAAGATGATTGAAATTGAGGTTTAAGCTTAATTTGTCAATTCCGTAAGGCATATCCTTCCGGATTAAAGAACCGTTTTGTATGAATCCGCTTATTTGGATGTCTGGCAAAATGTTTCCTTTAGCTGTTCCTTTGACACTTCCTTCTAACGCTACTTTGCCGTTAATTTTATAATCTTTGTATTGTGGGATGGTTTTTTCGGGGATGAATTCCATTAAGTCATTTAGGTTGGCTGCCAATAACTTGAAACGGAGGTCTACAGTCGGAGCTTTTCCTTTTTCGGTTTGATGGAACGTGCCGTCCAGTGAAAAAGGGAAATCGTTGACCATGAGTGTAGCGTCGTTCAAAGTGACGGTTTGGAATTTATTGGCTGTATTGCAATGGGATGTTAACGTAAGCGACAGCTTTTGGCTGGGGATAAATGCGTTATTGTCCGAATAGATTTGTGGGATTTGCACGGTAAGGTCGAAAGTCTTGTCGGGCACGCCTAATTCGCCTTTAGCTTCCGCGTAAGCTTGTGAGATTTTCCATGAAATTCCTTTTTTAGTCAGATAAGATAGGCTACCTTCGTGCACTTTTATCCTATTTACTTGCAGATGTATTTTTTGTTTGGCTCTGTTGGGTTTCTTTTTGAGTATAGGCAACATCTTTTTTCCACTGATATAGAAGATGTCGGGCTGGTATATTTGCACATTATTGATGTTCAATTCTTTGTTTTTTAGGAATTGTGTGAATTGAATGCTGCCGGTCGCTTTCTTGAATGTGCCCGACAGGACATATTTTATGGAATCATGCGGCGTGCGTGCCGGTAGTTTGACTTTACCTTCTTTTACAGCAATAGAGATTGTAGGCCATGTATCCCAATAACTAAGTTCGATGGATTGACAGTCAAATAAGATATTGGTTCGTTCGTTGACCTCTTGTTTTATTAAGCTTGTCAGTTTTTCAGGTGTCAGGTAGAATGTTTTTGCTGCCCAAAAGGCAATAGCAGATAATAAACCGATACTCAATATGACGGTTAAGATGGAGATGAGTGTAACTTTTAAATATTTCATAGCTTACGGCGGTTAGGGTGTTTATTTTTGTTGCAGGCACCTGTGGGTTTCACTTGGTTACGCCCCATGCAAGTATTTGGCAAAAATAATCATTTTTTTTGTATAAGTAGCGGTTTTGCCGTTTTTATGCTATGTATGGATAAAGAATTAAGAATGAAGAATCGCTTCGTCTGCATGAGATTCTTCATTCAAAAAGGTTTTCATTTATCTTGTTTCTATCACGCAGTTGGCGGGTGCTTTGATGTTTTCGTCCAGTGTGATGGAACCGATGCTGTCTGCTACAATGTGTCCCGATATCGGGTTCTTGATGTTGGTTATCGCCCCGCGGATGTCAGCGTTCAGTGTACTGTATTCGAAAGCACGGTCGCAGGCGGAATCGAAAGTGCAGTTTTCCAATACTAAGTCTTCGGCATAACACAAGGGTTGTTCGCCTGAGATATGGCAATTTACCAAGCGCAGGTTTTTTGAGTGCCAACCTAAGTATTCTCCGTTCAGTTCAGAATCGTAGATAGTTACGTTTTCTACTTCCCAAAAGGCATCTTTCGTAGTAATCTTGGCATTGTGTATCTCTACATTCCTTACATATTGGAATACATATTTGCTATCGCTTTCCAGGCCGTCTACATAAATATCGTTGCTGAACATGAACGGATAGGTTCCATCGTGCAATTTTAGGTTCTTCACTCGGATGCGGTTGCAACGCCAGAACACTTCATCGGCATCGTTCATCTGTACGTTCTCGATGTCGATGTCGTTCATCTCGCGGAACATCTTCGGAGCGTCGATGATGGTATTTTTCATTACCAGATGGTCGGAATACCACAAAGCCGAACGTCCTCCCACGGCAAAATAGCAATTATCGATGGTGAAGCCGTGTACGTGCCAAAAAGGATAGTTTCCTTCAAAACGGCAATTAGTGGCTATGATGTTGCTGCATTCCTTGATGCCCGATTCTCCTTCGCGGATGGTCACGTTATCCAAATGGAGGTCGTGTGAGGCGAACAAAGGGCGTTCGCCTCCGAATTCTTTGTCTTTAATCAGTTGCATAGCATTTATTGTTTTAGCGTTATTTTCTACGGTGCAAAAATAATCAATTCTTCGTATAGTTGTTGTAAATGAATTACAGATGATGCTACCTTGATTACAGATAGATGTCTTTATCGGATGACTGTTATTTTGTTCCAGGTTATGGGTTTGATTCTCATGAATGGCCGAGTCGGACGGTTGAAGTGCAGAGCCGGGCTATTTTTTGCCGGTGGGTGATGAGGATAAGCGTTTTGTCTTGTAGTTGCCGGGATAAGCGTTCCAGCAGCAGTTCTTCCGTTTCATTGTCTAATGCCGCGGTAGGTTCGTCCAATAGCAGGATTTTGCCCGGCCGTAATAGCCCTCGTGCGATGGCGATGCGTTGCGCTTGCCCTTCGCTCAGTCCGGCTCCTTGTTCTCCGCAGAGGCTGTCCAGCTTTTCAGGAAGCAGACGGACAAAGTCGGCTGCGGCGGTATGGAGGGCTGCATACAGTTCGCTGTCGGTAGCGTCTGGTTTGCCCATAAGCAGATTGTCGCGGATGGTGCCGCTTATAAGTGTGTTGCCTTGTGGCACGTACGATACGTTGCAGCGGGTTTGTGGCGATGCCGGTGCTTCTTTGCGGTCGTTGTAAAAGACGATTTGTCCTTCATCGGGGGTCAGCAAGGCTAAGATGAGCCGTATGAGGGTGCTTTTTCCTGCACCGGTTTCTCCTGTTACAGCGGTCAGGCTTCCGGGGGTGAAATCGTAGTTGAAATGCCGGAATACGTGTTTGGCGTTGCCTGGGTAAGCGAACGATAACCCCTGGATGCGGATGCCCGTTTTGCCTTCGAGTGTGACGGGGCTTCCTTGTGGCTCTTGCGGCAGGGCACGGAGTTCTTCCAGCCTCTCCACCGAAGTGAAAACCCGGATAAAAGCGGGTATTTCCCGGCTTAAGTCCACCATCGGACGTTGCACTTGGGCTACCAATTGCAGGAAAGCCGTCATCATGCCGAAAGTGACTGTCCCGTCTTGCAGTCCGAAGATTCCCCATAGGAAGGCTACGGCGTAGCCTGCCGCGAATCCGCTTTGCACGGCAAGGCGTGAAGTAACCGAGAAGTTGAGTCGGTAGAGGATTCGGGCCTGTAGTTTTTGTTGTAAGGAAACGAGGGTTGACACACTGCGGTGGGTCTGTTCTAGAGAGCGGATCAGGTAGCGGTGCTGCAGTTGCTCTTGTTGGTAGCCTTGTATTTGGCTGTCCATGCGGCGTATGTCGGCGGAAAGCCTTCGCATTTTCCGTACATAGCCTTTGCTGAGCAATAAGGCTACGGGCATGATGAACAGCAGGATGCCGGTCAACCGTGCGTCGAGTCTTGACAGGAAGAACAGCGCTCCGGCCAGTTGGGTGAGGGTGGCGATGATGAAGGGCACTTCCCTGCACAGTGCGTCCGATACGGTAGGAACATCTTCTTCCAGGCGGTTCAGCATATCGCCTGTGTGCAGGTTGCCTCGTTCCATCCATCTGCTTTCCATCAGTTGGTTGAATAGTTGGCGGTTCAGCCGGTTGCGCATCTTTATTTCCATTCCGCTTCCTATCCGGCTGCGTAAGCCCGACAGCAGCAGTTGGGCCGCCATGCAGGCAAGCATCCATCCGATGCAGGTGTCCAGCCGATGGTCTGCTTCTCCGGTTACGGCATCAATCACTTGTTTGCAGGCAAATACAAACAGCAGGGATACGCCGACATGCACGATGCCGGCAAGGCTGTTTCCGGCAATCGGGATGCGGAATCCTTGGGTGGCGTTCCATAGCCAACTTATGCAATTTCTTGTTTTCATCATGGGTCGTGAATGGGGTTTATGATGCGGCAGACAGCCAACAGATACCTGCGGAAAGGCAGCGATTTGCGCCAAATCCACGCTTTGCTCCGTTCGGGAAACGATGTGCAGTCAATGCTTCGCCCGTTCCGGACGATTTCGGTCACTGTCCCGTAAATCCGTTCTTTTCTACTGTTTTCTTGGGCTTGCAGGTTTCCGTCACCCATCAGTGTGATTTGTTCATCCTTTATGCAGTAAATCCGGTGCAATACGAAATTCCCTTCTTCCGGTTGTGCCAATACGATGTCTCCTGTTTGCAAGCGGGCGCTTTTCTGTAAGATGACTGTATCGCGTCCGCCTGTAATGAACGGGTACATGCTGTTTCCTTTTGCCAGCAGTTTTATTTTGTGTCCCCGGCGGAGTTGGCGGGCCGCTTCCTCAAGCAGTTCTTTATTCGAAAATAGAGTATGTGGCGGTTCTGGTTTCATCATTTTTTCCTTCTTGAAAAGCACGAGGCAAATATAAGGGATATTATGCAGAATCCGCAACAAAATCCGTCTTTGTTTTTCACTTCTTTGTTTCCTTTGCTTCCTTTCGCTTCTCTATCTTCTTTTTATCTGTCTATTTTTGTATCCATATACCTTATTATATTTATCCTATTGTTATACTTACCTTTTAATGTAAAGCAGATATGACATCAATGAAAATCAAAACCAAATCCGATGCCTTTTCTACGGGAAGAAGAGAAGGCTATCCCGTTCACAAAGTTGCTTGTCGGCAGTCTTTTTTCCAGTTCATGCAAGATGAAATCACGCGGTTGGAAGAATTGGATAAAATCCGCACTTCGGAAACTTATGCGGCTACCTTCCGTAGCATCTGTTCTTTCCGTTCGGGCAACGACTTGACTTGGGACGAAATCGATGAGGAAGAGACGCTCCGCTATGAAGCCTATTTGAAGAGGAACGGCAAGTCCATGAATACCGTGTCTTTCTATATGCGTATTTTCAGGGCGGTCTACAACCGTGCCGTAGAGAGAGGGCTAACCCCGCAGCGTTATCCTTTCAGGCATGTGTATACCGGCATCGGGAAAACCCGCAAGCGTGCCGTCACGCTGGATGTCATCAAGCGGCTCAAATATCTGCAGCTTCCCTTGAACTCCTCGCTTGATTTTGCGCGCGATATGTTCTTGTTCAGCTTTTATACGCGCGGAATGTCGTTCATCGATATGGCATACCTGAAGAAAAAAGACTTGAAGGACGGGGTCTTGGTTTACCGGCGCCGGAAGACCGGACAGCAACTGTGCATCCGGTGGGAGAAATGCATGCAAGACATCATAGAGAAATATCCGCTTACCGAAACCGGATACCTGCTTCCCATCATTACACGGCAGGGCGATGAAAGAAGGCAGTACATCAATGCCATCCATTTAGTCAATTGCAAGCTGAAGGAAATGCCGCTGCATACGTTCCGTGCCTTGCGGCTTAGCATGTATGTGGCGCGCCACAGTTGGGCGAGCATTGCACTGCGCCAGCACATTCCTCTTTCGGTCATCAGCGAAAGTATGGGGCATGAATCAGAGAGTACCACCCGTATCTACCTGGCTTCTTTAGACAATTCGGTCATTGACCAAGCCAATGCCCGTATATTGAAAAATTTATAAAGTGTCTAAACTGTTTTTCATTCATCTCTTCCGAAGAGATGAATCTGTGTGCAAAGATACGGAAAATCTCCATATCTACAATGTTTTTTGTAATTGACCTTTAAAATTGCCCCCCCCGTTTTAACAAATGTTTACATTGAGCTTATAACAAGAAATTGCAACG
>CASFRN010000065.1 GCA_949296855.1 uncultured Bacteroides sp.
AATGCGTAGGCACGGGTCGTTTCTTTGGGGTTTACTTCTTTCATTCTATCGATCGTTTAAAGTTAAATAAGCGCAAAGGTAAGCTCATCATTAAACTATAAATAGAATAAAAGGGACATTATGCAGGGTTGTTAAATAAATCGGAATAGGGTTTGCATACATTCAACAAAGACAAAGGCGTATAGCCGCTGAATTGTTTAAACTCCCGGATAAAATGCGACTGGTCAGCATAGCCGCATTGGTATGCCAGCTGAGCCTGAGTTGTATCTTCCGAGCAATGCTGCAACAATTTCAATGACTTCTGGAAACGAACTACTCTTGCGTATTCTTTTGGATTCGCACCAACCAATTCATTAAACAGGCGTTCAAACTGTTTCTTGCCTAAACAGGCAATGGAAGCCAGTTCTGTGACAGGAGTTGCTGAAATTGCGAATAGTTGTTTGATAGCAGCGGTTATTCTTTTGATGTTGTATGCCGTTTTTGAAGTCAATACATCTGCGATTTGTGATAACAGCCATTGCTCTATTATACTGATACACAAATTCGTGTCTTCACAATCAAAGATTTGCGCAGCCAGTCGTTTCAAATGCTTATTTTCAAGGTCATAACCGGAAACCTCCCGATTGTGCAATAAGGATATGGGTAGGTTCAAGAAAGCTTTTAGAACATATGGCTGGAACACGACCACAATCATTTCCACATTCCCATCCGCATATAAATGGGAAGGATAGTTTACCTGACCGCTAATGGTAAATTCCGATTGAGTGGTTTTCAATTCCGGGATATAGAGCGGTGTCTGTTTATGGAAAATGATTTGAGGACAGCCAATAGGAAAAGTGAGGGTATTCAGCGGTTGGTTGCTTTTGAATACCCAATAATACCTAACGTAAGGTTGTAACTCCTTGCAAGGCTTGTAGAATTGGAAGTCCTCTTGAATCATTGTGCAAAAGTACAATATCTAAGGCTATTGTCATAAAGACGATGACTATTTTATTTTTCGTCCATTCGCTTGGCAAGACATTTTTCCAGTTTTTTGAGATATGCAGTTTGGTCTTTACGCTCTTTCATGGCAATATAGGCATCATGAAAAGCGCAGATTCACGCAGATTGAATGAAGTATAATCCGCGTTCCAATGAAGATACCTTCATCTGCCATCGAAGGTATCTTCATCGCTTCACGAAGACACCTTCATCGCCTTACGGAGGTATCTTCATAAAAACAGGGGTAAAGATAAGAGCCTGTTTAAATTTTAAAGTTTGATATTGAAAAGAGTGTTCCTTCTTTCCGCGGAAATGATTATTTTTAAGCTGCCACACTTGAAATAATTATGTATTCGACGGGATTTAGAAGAAACATAATGGCAAGTTATCAAGAAAATTTTGAACCTGCAAGAAAGAAATGGATTGTGGAAAGGACTTTTTCTTGGCTTGATAATTATAGGAGGCTCTGCCTCCTGTGCGAGTGACATTTTTACCCCGTTTTGCCGTTCTTTTCCGTATTGTTGCCATTCCCGTATTTCAGTAACGGGATAGTAACGCAACTCCGGTTCAAGTTGGCTTTCGGGCGGTTTTACTTGGCATTCGCTAAAATTATCAAAACCTCATAAATCGTTAATTTTCAATTATGTTTCTGAGATTTGCTCAGTGTCTCACTTTTTTGTACTATCTTTGCAGAGGATAGAAAAACAAAGAAGATATGAAGATTCGTGTGTTATATGCCTTGCTGGCCGTATGGGGATTTGCATCGTGTGTTTCGGTGCAGACTATCGGGTTCGACCAGCTTTGTCCGGCGGAAGTCAGCTTGCCGGAACAAGTGAAGCGTGTGGCTGTAGTCAATAATATGCCTGTGATACCGGAAGCGAAAGATGGAGTGGCTACCTTGGGAAGTCTGAACGGTGAGGGAAAGTTGACGGCGGAAGCGTTGGCCGGGGTTTTGGCGGATGCCGGTTATTTCAATCAGGTGATTATTTGTGATTCAGCATTGAACGGACAAGCTGTGACGGACGGTATGGAGATTCATCTGCTGTCGAAAGAGGAAGTCAGCAGGTTAGTGCGGGATTTGGGTGTGGATATACTCTTTTCGCTCGATAGGGTCTTTGTGCAGAATGTAAAAAAGGAAATCCGTTATCTAGGGATGCCTACGGCTTGGCCTGTGGTGCAGACACAGGTCACTCCGGTGCTAAGTGTCTATTCTCCTGAACGTGAGCGCCCGGTTCGTGTGGTGACTCCTACGGATAGTTTGGAATGGGATATAGACCGCATCCCTTCGGATAAAGCGTTGATAAACAAGGTAGCAGAATTTTCCGCTCATTTATTGGCACGTTGGCTTACACCTTATTGGGAACATACCGAGCGGGTATATTATACAGGCGGTTGTGTAGAGATGCGCGATGCGGCTGTGTATATAAGGGAAGGCGACTGGGAAGGGGCGAAAGAACTGTGGCTCTCTCTTTACAAACAGCGCAAGTCGGGCAAAGTGAAGACTCGTGCCGCATTGAATTTGGCTTTGGCTTCCGAGATGTTGGGTGATATGGATGGAGCGAAGAAATGGTTAGAGGAGGCCGGAAAACGGGTGGAGCCTGGGTCGGAAGAGGAAATGGTTTATAGATATGCTACTCTGAAACTGGAGGAAAGAATGGAAGGCTTTACCCGTTTACAGATTCAGATGAGACGGTTTGGAAACAATTTGCCGGAATAGTTTGGCATAATCGATTTTTTTTTCGTACATTTGGTCGAGATTAAAAGATAGTATATGAATATTAGTGAACAATCGCATACAGCAATCGCTTCGGTACTGAAGGAAGCGCTTAAAAGATATACTGGCACGGGTGAAGAATCGGTGCTGACCGACATTCATCTTTATCCGAATCAGGACACAGGTGAATTGGTTGTTTCCGATGATGACGATACAGTGTTGGCACGTACGGTGGTCGTCGAATGGATAAATTACGAAGGGGATGATTTCTATGCGGAAGTAGAGCCGTTGCTTCGGGCGGACGTTTTGACTTTGAAAGACGATAGAGTGTTGGATAAGCTTTCGTTGATGAAACCCTATTCGTTTGTCTTGATAGATGACGAGAAGGAAACGGTAGCCGACTTATTGTTGATGGACGATGACGAAACATTGTTTCTGAACGATGGGTTACTCAAAGGGCTTGACGAAGAACTGGATGCTTTCTTGAAAGATTTATTGGAAAAGTAAGTTCATTTTGGCTCTTTTATTATCCGCAAATTATCCATAAAGGAAGATATGCGGGGATTCAATATTTTTAATAGTTAATAGAATAATCCTATGGGAGGCATTATATTCCGTAAAAATGAACAACTCCCTACGGTTAATCCGTATTGGCGGGGCAATCCTACGGCTGGAGGCCAGTTCTTCAACCGTCAGCATCGTTGGCGTCCGGGGATGGGCAGTGTGTTGAAATGGCGTTTGTCTCCTAATCCGCAACGGAAGGAGAAGCGGACTGTTCCATGGAATCCGAAGGTGCATTTCCTGCGTTCCTTAGACAGCGTAGTGGGCAATTCTTTAATTTGGTTGGGGCATAATTCATTTTTCCTTCAGTTGGGAGGAAAACGGTTTATGATTGACCCGGTCTACGGCAGCATTCCTTTCGTGAAGCGCCGGAGCCAATTCCCTGCGAATGTGTCAATATTTAAGGACATCGATTATCTTTTGGTTAGCCATGACCATTTCGATCATTTAGACAAGCCCAGCGTAACACGTTTAGTGGCGGATAATCCGCAGATGAAGTTGTTCTGCGGCATCAATACGGGTACGTTGATTCAGGGCTGGTTTCCCGGTATGGAGGTGATAGAAGCCGGTTGGTACCAGCAATATGAGGCGGACGGTGTGCGGCTGACTTTCTTGCCTGCCCAGCATTGGAGCAAGCGGAGCGTGAACGACGGAGGGATGCGGCTTTGGGGTTCTTTTATGATTGAAGCGGGCGGCATCGTGATTTATAACAGTGGAGATACGGGGTATGCCGGACATTTCAAGGAACTGCCCGAGATGTTTCCGCACATTGATTATTGTATGATAGGTATTGGTGCCTACAAGCCGCGTTGGTTTATGAAGCCCAACCATATATCGCCTTACGATGCGCTGACTGCATCGGCGGATATGCACGCCTGTATGACTATCCCCATGCATTACGGTACGTTCGACCTTTCGGATGAGCCTCTGTTCGACCCTCCTTCGGTGTTTGCCTCCGAAGCGAACGAACGCAATATGCCCGTCATTATTCCCGAATTGGGTGAAGTTGTCAAGTTACGGCCTCTGCGGTAGTTTTAAAACGCGGATTTACACAGATTAGAATTTTTTACTCAATCTGTGTAAATCCGCGTTTCAGATTTTACTTCTTCAGTGCGGCGATGCTTTCTTTCAAAGCGGCAATCTTTGTTTCGGCATCAGCTTGCTTCTTGCGTTCCATCTCGATAACGTTGGCAGGAGCCTTGCTTACGAATTTCTCGTTGCTGAGTTTCTTCAGGACGCTTTGCAAGAATCCTTCCTGATATTTCAAGTCGGCTTCTAATTTCTTCAACTCCTCTTCTACGTTAATCAGGTTGCCCAACGGTACGGCATATTCCGTTGTGCCTACCATGAAGGCGGCTGCTCCTTCGGCTTTCACCGTTACCGTGTTGATAGCGGAGAGGTTGCCCATTTTCGTTAAAATCGAGTTGAATGCAGCTACCGGATTCTCGCCTGTCGCTTCCAATGCCAAAGTTTCTTTTTGCGCGATGTTCTTTTGCAGACGGATGGTACGGATGCCTCCGATAACCTCTTTCACTTTTTCGAAGTCATGAATCAATGCTTCATCAAAACTTTCCACCTTATCCAATTGTTGGGTCATGATGCTTTCGCCTGGTTGGCGGTCGTAGATGTGTTGCCACAATTCTTCGGTGATGAACGGCATGAACGGATGAAGTTGTTTCAGCAAGGCTTCGAAGAACTTCAGGGTCTGTTCGTAAGTGGTGCGGTCGATGGGTTGTCCGTATGCAGGTTTCACCATTTCGAGGTACCAGCTTGAGAATTCGTCCCAGAAGAGTTTGTAAACCGCCATCAATGCTTCGCTCAAGCGGTATTTCCCGAAGAGGTCTGCCACTTCGAGGGTAGTCTTAGCCAATACGGCTTCGAACCATTTCGTAGCCAAACGGGCATATTCGGGTTGTTCGATGTCTGCGACTTGCCAGCCTTTCACCAAACGGAAGGCGTTCCATATCTTGTTATTGAAGTTTCGTCCTTGTTCGCAAAGCGCGTCATCAAACAAAATGTCGTTTCCTGCAGGAGCAGACAACATCATTCCCATACGCACACCGTCGGCACCGTATTGGTCGATGAGTTCCAATGGGTCGGGAGAGTTGCCGAGTGATTTCGACATCTTGCGTCCGATTTTATCACGCACGATACCGGTGAAGTACACGTTGCGGAACGGCATGTCGCCCATGTATTCATAGCCTGCCATAATCATGCGTGCCACCCAGAAGAAGATAATGTCCGGACCGGTTACCAGGTCGGATGTCGGATAGTAGTACTTGATTTCCTCGTTGCCCGGATTATTAATGCCGTCGAAGAGCGAGATAGGCCACAACCAAGAAGAGAACCAAGTATCGAGGCAATCTTCGTCTTGACGCAATTCTTCCAATTTCATGTCGGCACGTCCGCTCTTTTGTTTAGCCAGTTCGAGGGCTTCTTCCGGTGTCTCTGCCACTACATATCCGCCTTCGGGCAGGTAATATGCAGGGATGCGGTGTCCCCACCATAATTGGCGGCTGATGCACCAGTCTTTGATGTTTTCCAGCCAGTTTCGGTAGGTATTCTTATATTTAGCCGGATAGAATTTCAGTTCATCGTTCATTACCGGAGGCAATGCCATGTCGGCAAAGTGCTGCATCTTCAAGAACCACTGCATGGAAAGTTTCGGTTCGATGGGCACGTTAGTGCGTTCCGAGCATCCTACCTTATTGGTATAGGCTTCCACTTTCTCCAATAAGCCGGCATCTGCCAAGTCTTTCTCGATTTGTTCGCGCACATCGAAGCGGTCCATGCCTACATACAGTCCTGCGGCTTCGCTGATGGTTCCGTTATCGTTGAAGATGTCGATGCTTGGCAAGTTGTGTTTCTCGCCCAGCATATAGTCGTTCACATCGTGTGCCGGAGTCACTTTCAGGCATCCCGTACCGAACTCGATGTCTACATAATCGTCTTCGATGACCGGAATCACGCGGTTTACCAACGGAACAATCACTTTCTTACTCTTCAGCCATTGGTTTTTCGGGTCGTTCGGGTTGATACACATCGCCGTATCGCCCATGATGGTTTCGGGACGGGTGGTGGCTACTACGGCATAGCGTCCTTCTGCGTCACCTTCTACCTTATATTTTAAATAATACAGTTTGCTATGTTCTTCTTTGTAGATTACTTCTTCATCACTTAATGCTGTGAGAGCTTTCGGGTCCCAGTTCACCATGCGCACGCCACGGTAAATCAATCCTTTGTTATAGAGGTCTACAAATACCTTGATGACACTTTTGCTACGCTTCTCATCCATGGTGAAGGCAGTGCGGTCCCAGTCGCACGAAGCGCCTAATTTGCGGAGTTGCTTTAGGATGATGCCTCCATGTTCATCAGTCCAGTCCCATGCGTGTTTCAGGAACTCGTCGCGGGTCAGATTTGTCTTCTTGATTCCTTGCCCTGCTAATTTATTTACCACTTTGGCTTCGGTAGCGATAGAAGCATGGTCAGTTCCGGGTACCCAGCAGGCGTTCTTGCCGGTCATGCGTGCACGGCGCACCAAGATGTCTTGTATGGTATTGTTAAGCATGTGTCCCATGTGGAGCACTCCCGTCACGTTAGGGGGCGGGATGACGATGGTGTACGGCTCACGTCCGTCGGGTTTCGAACTGAAGAGTTTGTTGTCCAGCCAATACTGGTACCATTTTCCCTCCACATCAGCGGGATTGTACTTACTTGCTAATTCCATTTTGTATTATGCGTTTTAATGTTTTTCGTAATTCTTGTTTTCAGGAGGCAAAGGTAGTGATTTTTAATTGAAAATAATAGGATAAGACGCAGAATAAAGCGAAATAGGGCATTCTTGCTGACGGTCAGAGAGTTTGGCTTTGATTGAACAGAGTAGCACTCGCTTTCCGTATCAATATGCAGGGATATTCCCGTTCTGTTGGCGAGGGTGAGCGAGAGAATGGGGAATGATGTTTGCCCCACTCCTTGATTTTACTTATCTTCGCAATCATTACTCATAAAATAATAGAACAATGACCGACATCAAAACTTTCATTCAAGATTTTCGCGAAGCGTTTGGCGACAATGTCCCGCTTCCTATCTTGTTTTATTACAGTGATACCCCAGCCGCTATTCCGGAGAAAAATAACGGTTGCATGTTTAAGCTATTGGTCAAAGCCAAAGAGGGAAAAAATGTGGCTCTTAATGCCGGAACGGTTACTTGTTCCGGAGGTAAGCACTATGCCGGATTTGCTCCTTTGCACGAACGTGTCTATACATTCGTTTCCGAAAAAGAGAAGTACAAGAAAACACCGCAGGATGTGGCGGAATGTGTGTCACAGCTTGATATAAGACTGACCGACCGGCAATACCTGAATTTTGTCCGTATAGATAAGGCCGCTTCTTTCGATGGCATGGAGGGCTTGCTTTTCTTCGCTACGCCTGATATGCTTTCAGGACTGACGACATGGGCGTATTTTGACAACAACGCCGAAGACACCGTATCCGCTCCATTCGGTTCAGGATGTACGTCAGTCATCAGCTATGTAGTGCGCGAGAACCGTTTAGGTGGCCGACGGACGTTTATCGGGCTGTTCGATCCTTCTGTGCGTCCTTACGTGAATGCCAATGAATTGAGCTTTGTCATCCCAGCCAGCCGTTTTGCAGAAATGAGCCAGACGATGCGTCAATGTTGCCTATTTGGTACTCAGGCATGGAGCAAGGTGCGGCAAAGAATGCAAGAGGGAAACTGAGCAGTCAACGAAAAATAGTATCCGTAAAGCTGACCATCGGCAAACCTGTACAGACGGAAGAGGTGGCGATGGGTGAACATATGCTGTATATCAACGAATGGTCGTGCCGATAGTGGCTATACGGTATACGTGCCTTTCCTGCCCCAACATTATAGGGATAGAGCGGAGGCAGACAGTATTGCAGAAGAAAGCGAAAAACAAATGTTCATAAATCTAGAGGCCGGTTCCATGTCCCAAGATGGAAATCCAAAAGCCGCACAACACTGCATCATCCAACACTTGAAGTATGCCCCGATATTATTGGGGGACAAACAGCAAGTGAAAGGAGTTTATTCGATACGGATTAACTCGTTGTTTCAGTTAGGGAGATTTTAGTGAGTTTCATAGAAGGACGATAGGGGGTTTTATGGCTCCCGAACCAAGACCGTACATCCTTGGTTCGGGAGCCATAAAATGGAAATTGCTAAAAAACAGATTCTATGTCTTTCACGTTCAAGCACACGTTAAGTCCAATCCTATTCAACGAAGTTGTCAAATGATGCCTTTTAATAGCATGATTACAGTGCGGCTTTCCTATCTTTGCATTATACAAGTAAGCCCGTTTATGAATCTGATAGAAAATAGCATACAGAAGATTGTCGCTTTGTGCAAGAAGTACAAGGTAAACAAGCTGTTTATGTTTGGCTCTATGCTTACCGACCGTTTTAACGATGATAGCGATGTGGACTGTATGATTGATTTGACTTTGCCCATAAGTGCCCCTCCGAGATTGATGATGCAAAGGTGTCAAATCTGTATGATATAAGCTAATTATGAATATCTGGTTATGTTCTTACATTTGTGTATATGTTCGTATTTTTAGTTTATCTTTCTGCTTCTATCGTATATGTAAAACTATCAGCCCGGTAATATCCTATATTATATTCAATGGGAATCTGATTGATGTCATATACAAACCGCTGGCGAATCAAAATAGGATCAGTTGTTTTGATGTCTAGTTTTTCGGCTATTTGTTCTCCAGCCAAGCTGGCAGAAATTTTTTCTTTACTGGTCTTTACTATGATATCATAATCTTTTTCTAATAATTCATATAGGGGGCGGGTGAAATCTTCTTCTCCTGTTAATGGGATTTTAGGGTTGAAATAAGAAATGAAATAAACGAACGGGTACTCTTTTCTTCCTCTAACTCTTTCTAAAACAATACATTTGATAGGATTGTTAGAGTCGATTCCGAAAAAATTGCAGATTTCGTCATTCGGTTTTTTCCAGCTGATATGCAATTCAAAGTTTCGTATTTCGATGCCTAACATTCTCATTTCCTGTGAAAAACTTAGCCAGTTTTTCACTCCTCCTACAATGCTTTTGTGTGCTACCTTTGTACCTACACCTTTCTTACGTACCAACAAACCTTCGAAGACAAGTTTGTTGATGGCTTGTCGTAAAGTATTTCTGGAAATATTCAGCTTTTGCGACAGTTCGACTTCGTTTGGAAGATATTTTCCTCCTTTATATTCTTCAGAATCAATGAGGTTTCGTAAAATTTCTTCAGCCTGTATATGCAAAGGCTTGTTGCTGTTGTGATCTATATTCATAAGCTTGCGGTTTTCATTATGCAAATATAGGAGAAAAATTTTTTCTATAAAACTCTTGCACGGATAAAAATATTATTCATATATTTGCACAAACAAACAATATGTATGAACAAATAATGTATTTCACATGAGAAAATCAAACTACGACAAATCTCCTGCAACGAAAATTGAAGGCAGGATTTATCAAGGTTGGGATGAAGTGCGCGATGTTCTTTTGGGCAACCTGACCGATTCTCGTGTCCTGGCGGTAGATTGTTATACGGGAGTACACGAAGAAGAGCTTTTGAAAGAACTGGCATCGGATTCATTAATGGAGGTGATTCTTGTTCGCGATTTATATAAAAGCGAAGAAGAAGTGTTGCGTATGACAGAGCGGTTTATGACGGATGACGTGTTGTTCGGCTATGTAACCAATTTGTATTTGGCCGATTATTTTGACGCTGTTAAATTGGCTGACGCCCGCAAGCGGATAAGCCAGTCAAACGTTCCTGTCATTGTTTTAGGTACTGGAGCAAGTATGGTTGCTCCAGATGCGGTTTTGGTTTATGTGGATATGGCGCGTTGGGAAATCCAGCAGCGTTTCCGCCGCCATGAAGTGAAAGCTTTGGGTGTCGACAATCGGAAAGATGCCGTTTCGCTTCAGTATAAAAGAGGGTATTTTAATGACTGGCGGATTTGCGACCGGTATAAAGAGGGGCTGTTTGGCAAGGTTGACTTTTGGTTGGATACGCATATCGTGGGAAATCCTAAAATGATAGACCGTGCGACTTTTTTCGCCGGTATAGAGAAAACGGCTTCTAAACCTTTCCGTGTTGTTCCGTTCTTCGACCCGGCGCCTTGGGGAGGTCAATGGATGAAGGAAGTGTGTGATTTGGATCGGGAGCAACAGAATTTCGGTTGGTGTTTCGATTGTGTGCCTGAGGAGAACAGTTTGTATTTTGAAGTAGATGGGGTACGGTTTGAATTGCCTTCGGTCGATTTGGTACTGTTGAAAAGCAAGGAAGTGCTGGGCGAACCTGTTGAAGCCCGCTTCGGGAAAGATTTTCCTATTCGTTTCGATTTCCTGGATACAATGGGGGGCGGAAATTTGAGTTTGCAAGTCCATCCTACGACACAGTTTATCCGTGAAAATTTTGGAATGTATTACACTCAAGACGAAAGTTATTATTTGCTGGATGCTGGAGAAAAAGCCGTAGTCTATTTAGGTGTGAAGAATGGGGTAGACCGGGAAGCGATGATAGAGGACTTACGCAAGGCGCAACGTGGTGAAATCGTATTCGATGCCGAAAAGTATGTCAACAAGATACCGGCGAAGAAGCATGACCATTTTTTGATACCTGGGGGAACAATCCATTGTTCGGGTGCCGATAGCATGGTGCTTGAAATCAGTTCAACTCCTAATTTGTTCACTTTTAAGCTATGGGATTGGCAGCGGTTAGGGCTTGACGGCAAACCTCGTCCGATTAATGTGGAACGAGGTAAATGCGTGATTAATTGGAATCGCAATACAGATTATGTTTACGGTCGCTTGCGTAATCAGGTAACACGGGTTGCTCAGGGAGAAGGTTGGACAGAAGAACGTACGGGATTGCATAAAAATGAATTCATAGAAACGCGCCGGCATCGCTTTTCAGGTCCTGTATTGCATCAAACAAATGATAGTGTCAATGTGTTTAACTTGCTGGAAGGTGAAGAAGCCATTGTAGAAAGCCCCGTTCAGGCCTTTGAACCTTTAGTAGTGCATTATGCCGAGACCTTTATCATTCCTGCTTGTGTAGGTGAATATACCATTCGCCCCTATGGCAAGTCGGAAGGAAAAGAGTGCGTGACGGTGAAAGCGTACGTCCGCTTTTGATTCGGTTAAGGAGTACAAACCTTTAAACAAGCCTTAAAAATATGTATGAGAATGATAAACGTATCGTTTTGACTTTGGATGCTGGAGGAACAAATTTTGTGTTCTCAGCTATCCGCGGAAATGAACAGATAGTCCGTCCTATTAGAGTGCCGTCCGCTTCCGATGACTTGGAAAGATGTTTGTCGACGTTGGTGGCAGGTTTCGACGCTGTCATCAAAGAAGTGGATACCGCTCCGGTAGCTATCAGTTTTGCTTTCCCCGGTCCTGCTGATTATAAGAACGGTGTGATAGGAGGCAACCTGCCTAATTTCCCTTCCTTTCGTCAGGGAGTGGCTCTTGGCCCTTTTCTGCAGCATCGTTACGGCATTCCGGTCTATATTGAAAATGACGGAAATTTGTTTGCTTACGGAGAAGCTTTGTCTGGTGCGCTTCCGATGGTTAATGCGGAATTGAAAGCGGCAGGCAGCAACCGCACGTATCATAACCTATTGGGTATCACCTTAGGCACTGGATTCGGTGCGGGAGTTGTAATCGGCAACCGTTTGTTGACCGGTGATAATGGTTGTGGCGGCGATGTCTGGTTGATGCGGAACAAGAAGTATCCTTCAATGATTAGCGAGGAAAGCGTCAGTATCCGTGCGGTGAAGAGAGTTTATAAAGAACTGTCGGGGACAGCTGACGCGAATCTGACCCCAAAAGATATTTGCGATATAGCCGATGGCATACAGGAAGGCGATAGAGAGGCGGCAATAGCCACTTTCCAGGAATTGGGAGAAATGGCAGGAAGCGCTATTGCGTCAGCTTTGAATATTGTAGACGGATTGGTAGTGATAGGCGGTGGGCTTTCGGGAGCTTCCCGGTATATTCTGCCGGCTTTGGTAGGCGAGTTACGCTCGACGCTGTCTATGTTTTCAGGCGAATCTTTCCCTTGTGTGCAGACGGAAGTGTACAATTGGGAAGACGAGTCTGAGCGGACGAAGTTCCTGGCTTCGCATGAACAGGAAGTGTTTATCCCTAGGACATCGGTTAAGGTTCCGTATAATAGTTCAAAACGCATAGCAGTGATGTGCAGCAAAGAAGACGCAAGTTGCTCCATTATGCGTGGGGCTTATGCGTATGCACTGCAAAGGATTGATAATCAAAAAAACATAATTGTATGAAAACACTCAAGAAATTTTTATTCATCCCAATAGTAATGGGAATTGCATTATCTGTCTTTATGGCATGCAATGACGATAATGACACAAAAGATGTTTTGTTGACTTTAAGTTCTTATGAAGAAAGTGTAAAAATCGGTGATGTCGTATCGGTTCAGCTATCATTATCCAATCCGGAAAAATTTTCACAAGTCTTGATAAAGAAAAGCATTTCAGGAAAAGAGGTTTCAAGTTATAAGAAAGAATTGAACGTAGCAGACGAAGTGTTTCCATACACTTTTACCGAAGAAGTTGTATCGGGAGATGAGGATGGCATTGTAGTATATTCATTTTACGGATTAGACCCCAATGGTTTCATAGCAGATGCTTCTGATTTGGTTCTAACGGTTGATTTGGCTGAATTGCCATTGTTATTGAAATATGATTGGCAATTAGTCCAGCAAACCATTCAAGGTGAAGATTTTGCTACGCCTGACTTGAAAGACGACCTTTATCGTTTTAATCCGGATTTGACTTTTGAGATGGACTGGGGGACAATTTTGTCTACGGCTCAATTAGAGACTTTGAATGCTTGTTGCGCATGGGATGTAGACCGGACGGGTGAAAAAGTAGATTCGCTTTATATGATTAAATATAATATATTCCAACCTAATACTCCGATGATAACGAAATATAGAGTTGTAAAGTTGGCAGATAGAGAAATGGTGTTGGAAAGCCGTCAGGATCTTTCAGCGTTAGGTCCCGAATTTTCAACCGATGAAATCGTTACAGAAACTTATTCGCCCGTTTCGAAAACAGATGATTTTACTCCTTACCGTGGGCAAAATCCAGATAGTTATTTTGTGGAAGCTTGTAATCCTGGAACATATAAATAAGTAGAACTATGAAGAAAAATAAATTTATCCGTTCTGTTGCAATAGGATGTTTTTTATCTGTATGCACTGCAGCGTTTGCCCAAAATGGGGTGAAAGATATAAAAGGAGTTATTTATGATGAAAACGGAGAACCAATCATTGGAGCTTCGATAGTAGTGCAAGGCACTTCTAATGGGACAATTTCTGACTTAGAGGGTAATTTCACATTATCCTTAATTCCGCAACACATATTGTTAGAAATAAATTTAAAATACTGAGTAATAATATATTACCCAGTATTTTGCCATGTCAGAAGATTCACTTAACTTAGTGTTGCAATAAAAATCAAACAAATCTTCATCAGGCATGGC
>CASFRN010000066.1 GCA_949296855.1 uncultured Bacteroides sp.
CAGGATCAAACTCTTCATTGTATAATTCCTTAATCTAATCTCTGTCCCGGATCCCGTCCTTTATCTTCCTTAAATATTCGTCTCGGAATTGACTCTCTCTTTTCCTCGTCGTCTCCTATCTAAATCCTATCATAGAACTCATTGGCTTTCAGGGCTTAACCGCCTCATCAGCAGCGTTGCTTCCCGAAAGCGAGTGCAAAGGTACGGCTTTCTTCCGAACCTGCAATAGCAACGGACACTTTTTTTGAAAAAATTTCATCTTTTTATGCAATACACTGAATGTCACACTGTTATAAAACATACATTTACCGGAGAAGATTTTAGGGAGAGAAAAAACACTCCTTTATATATATTACGCGCGAGAAGGGGGAAGGGAGGAAGGAGGCATGCCGTTGCGGGACAAGTACCGCAAGGACAGGACTGCCATACCGGGCCGGTTGGACTCCGATCCTCCAAGGGCAGGAATCCAGTCCTTGCAGTATAGGATTTTGCAAGGACTCGGATGCATAGGAACGGACAGGCGTATGGAAGTACGACGGAAGGTATAAGAATCACGGAGCTTTCATTTAACCACTTTTTGGATGAAGATACCTTCATCTGCCATCGAAGGTACCTTCAACTACCTAACGAAGATACCTTCATCGGGCGATGAAGGTATCTTCATCAAATTATATGCGGACATTTATCAAAGCAGGTGTCTAATTTTTAGACAGGAGTGTCTAAAAATTAGACACCTATAGGAATCAGCATTTTGAGTAATACACTGATTATCAAGAATTATTTTATTTGGCACGATATTTGTTATGAAAAACATAAAAAGTAAAGAACAAACAAACACGAATATGAACCAAACTATTCTACGCAACCTGTTTTATACGCTGAAGCGATTCCGAACCGCTTCTGTATTGAACCTATTAGGGCTATCGACCGCCTTTGCCGCTTTTATCGTGATTATGATGAAAGCCAGTTACGAACAACGATTCGACACCTGTTATCCCGACTACGAACGGTTAGGGGTGCTGAACCTATCCATTGACGGAAAAGACAATGAACTGGTAGTAGTGCCACGCCCGTTTGTAGATGTCGTCCTCCAAGAGACCACGGGAATCGAATGCGGAACCGTACTTTCGATGCAATTCGGGCGTAATTTGGTATATACCGATCCGCAATATCCCAAATATATCCAAGAAAACGTCTTAACCGTATCTCCCGATTTCGCCAAGACCATCGGAATGACTTTCGTGGAAGGCAATGACGAAGGGCTGAATACGCCCAACGGAGCCATTATTTCGGAAAGCCAAGCCAAACGGCTTTTCCCCGACGGAAACGCCATAGGAAAATACATTTATTTGGAAAGCCCGCACGATTATACCAAGGAAACGCAATTTCGTGTGAGCGGAGTGTACAAAGATTTCCCGAAGAACGCCCAACTCACCAATGACATCTATTGCCGCATCGGAGAAAAGCAAGACCTAAACCATTGGGGAAGCTGGAGTTACCTGGCTTTTGCCCGCCTCAAACCCGGAGTCACTTATGAGGAGGTCAACCGCCAATTGGCTCAGAACAAGATTATCAACGATAAGTTGGAAAAGTCACCCGAATTTAAGAAAGTCAAACCCATGGTCGTCCCCATCCGCGACGTATATTACCACACCAAGCCGTGGTTCTACTTCAAGACGGGCGACCTGCAACATACCCGCCTGATGATTCTTATCGCCATTTTAGTCATTGGCATCGCCGCCGTAAACCTGATTAACTTTACCACCGCCCTGACCCCAATGCGCATCCGAAGCATCAACACACAAAAGGTATTGGGAAGCTCGGTCGGCTCGCTCCGCACGGGACTGGTGTTAGAAGCCGTATGCACCGTGTTGCTCGGCTGGCTGATTGCGCTGGGCATCGTGGCTTGCCTTACACAGACACAAGCTCTTGAAGCTTTGGATTTTAGTCCGGTGCTGAAAGACTACCTGCCCGTCATCTTCGGGTCGGTCGGTATCGCCCTGCTGACCGGCGTATTGGCTGGGCTTTATCCGGCGTGGTATATGACCTCGTTCCCGCCCGCACTGATGCTAAAAGGCAATTTCGCCTTAAGTGGGAAAGGAAAACGGCTACGTACCGCACTGGTCAGCTTCCAGTATTTCATTTCCGCCTGCCTCATCGTGTGCTCCATCTTTATCTTCCTGCAAAACAATTACCAGAAGAATGTCCGCACCGGATTCGACCGCGATATGCTCCTGATAGCCGAGATGCCCAAGAAACCGTTCCTGAGCCAACCCTACAAGGCATTCGACCAGCAACTACTAAGCTATCCGGAATTTGCGGACGTAGCGTATGCCAACGACCGGATGGGAGGAAGCAATATGTACAACGTCCAAGGATTCACCATAAACGACCAACAAGTACAGCCTTTTTATGTCCGCATCTCCACCAACTTCCCCAAGGTAATAGGAATGAAGGTGAGCGAAGGGCGCGACTTCCTTCCGGGTGATTCCGTGGGAAAAGTGAAACACTTTATCGCTACGAAAGAATTCAAAACGATATATAATCTGCCTACCGGTCAAAGGCTGAACGCCGACTGGATGGGGGAAGCCGAAATCACGGGCTATGTGGAAAACGTCGCTTTCACCTCAAACCGCATCACCGCATTCAGCGGAACGCCTTTCGTATTCACTCCCAATCTGTACGATGACGATGTGCTTTCCTTCGGCTATATCCGTGTAAAAGCGGGAAGCGATCCTGCGAAAGCCCTCCGCCATGCCCGCGAAGCCTTCGAAAAGAGCTTTCCCGGCTATGCCGCCGAGATTGATTTCTTCGACAACGTATATAAACAACTCTATACCGCCGAAACCAACCAGCAACAGGTGGTTATCGCCTTTAGCATATTAGCAATCATCATCTCGTTAGTAGGCGTATTCGGGCTGACTATCTTCGAAACGCAATACCGCCGCAAGGAAATCGGCGTGCGCAAAGTGTTCGGTGCCAGCACCCGGCAAATCCTTTGGCAGTTCAACCGCGCCAGCCTGAAAGTCGCTATCCTTTGCTCGGCTGTAGCAATGCCCGTGGCATATTACGTAATGGACCGCTGGCTGGAGTCGTTCACTCTCCGCGTACCGCTCTCGGCATGGGTATTCCTCGTGGCTTTTGCGCTGATTATCCTGATGACTATCATTACCGTGACCACCCAAAGCTACCGCGCGGCAAACAGCAATCCGATAGATTGCGTGAGAGCAGAATAGATGACGATTTTTCACCACAGATTACACAGATTTATAAAATTATTAAGCGCACAGATAAGACACAGTAAGAAAATATTTTTTTAATCTGTGTAATCTGTGGTCAGCAAACCAAGAAATTATTAACCAAACAAAAAACATACGATTATGATTAAGATTGAAAACCTTTGCAAGACATTCCGTACTACGGAAGTAGAAACCATCGCACTCAACAACGTCAGCTTCGAAATAGCCGACAAGGAATTTGTAGCCATTATGGGTCCCTCAGGATGCGGCAAGTCTACCCTGCTGAACATCATGGGACTGCTCGACAACCCGACTTCGGGCGATTATTACCTCGACACGAAGGAAGTGGGACACCTTAAGGAGAAAGACCGCACCAACGTGCGCAAGGGAAACATCGGCTTCGTGTTCCAAAGCTTCAACCTGATAGACGAACTGAACGTAGCAGAGAACGTAGAGCTTCCCCTCACCTACTTGGGCGTGCCTGCTGCCGAACGGAAACAGCGCGTGGCGGACATCCTGAAACGGATGAACATCAGCCACCGTGCGAAACACTATCCGCAACAGCTCTCCGGAGGTCAGCAGCAACGTGTGGCAATCGCCCGCGCCGTGGTGTCGAATCCCAAAATCATCCTTGCCGACGAGCCGACCGGTAACCTCGACTCGAAGAACGGACAGGAAGTTATGGAACTGCTGACCGAACTGAACAAGGAAGGCACAACCATCGTCATGGTGACACACAGCCAGCGCGACGCAGGCTATGCCGAACGCATCATCAACCTGTTCGACGGACAGATTGTAGCTTCTATCAGCGAAATGTAATGCTCTTTTTATACTCACCACAGAGGACACAGAGGCGCACAGAGTCTTTAAATTTATTCCTCTGTGGTGCTCTGTGCTCTCTGTGGTGAAAAAACAGACCTTGAAAAACATGCAAAATGGATTTTAGAGGTCTAAAATAGACCTTCGGGGTGTCGGAAAATGGATTTTAGAGGTCTAAAATGGACTTTCGGGGTGTCGGAAGGTGGATTTTAGAGGTCTAAAATGGACTTTCGGGGTATCGAAAGGTGGTTTTTAGAGGTCTAAAATGGACTTTCGGGGTGTCAGAAGGTGGATTTTAGAGGTCTAAATTGCACTTTGCATGTTTTCCAAGGTGTGAAACGAACACTAAAATAGTAATTTGTAAATAGTAAATTGTAAATGAAACGATGAAAAGAGCATTCAACAACTTATTCCGAAGGGGCGAAGCGAACCCCATTAAGATTCTTTGCCTCGGTGTCGGGCTTGCTATCGGGTTGACGATGCTTGCCGAAGTCATCTTCGAGCAGAGCTACGACAACTTCCTGCCCCGGCTGGAAGACACGTACCGCATCACCGAGCAATACAAATCGTCGCAAGAAGACACGTGGCGCCCCTATACGCAAACACCGGGAGCCACCGCTCCGGGCGTGAAACGCTACTGCCCCGAAGTGGAAGCCGCCACACGCTTCACGTGGCTGCAAGACGGTATGCACCTCGTGGCGGAAGACCAGCGGGAAGTGACCGCCAACGCCCTCCTGTGCGACAGTTCGTTCTTCGAAGTCTTCCCCCGCCGCATCCTGATAGGCGAGAATCCACATACGGGATTAGAAAAAGAGAACAACGCCTACATCTCATCGCGCCTTGCAGAGACTTTGGGCACTGACATCGTGGGGCATACACTGACGTGGAAAGAGTTTCCCGACTTCCAACTGAACATCGTCGGCATTTTCGAGGAGTTTCCTGAGAACACCCATCTGCCCCGCATTGACGTGGCGGTGGCATTGCCCACCATCGGGCAAGTCAGCGGCGACGGGCGAAACAACTGGTTAGGCAACGACCGATACAAAAGCTACATCCGCCTCTATCCCGGCGCAAAGCCCGACCAGCTGACGGACAACGTGAAGCGGATGTTAGAAACCAACTTGCCTATGGAAGACCTAAGGAAAAACGGGGCAGACTATAGCATCGACTTTCAACCCGTCGGCGAAATCTTCTCCTCGTCGGACTACAACCGTATTATGAACATCGTGTTCCTCGCCTTTGCCGTGCTGATGTTGGCAGTAGCGGTATTGAACTATATTCTGCTGGTCATTTCCAGTATGGTGAACCGCGCCAAGAGCATTGCCACCTATCGTTGCTATGGAGCAAAGAGTGGTGACATCTACCGGATGATTCTCAGCGAATCAGCGTTACATGGACTGCTGAGCCTCGGCTTGGCAGTGCTGATTATTTTCGGGATTCAGGACATGGTGCAGGAACAAATCGGGCACAGCCTCCGCTCGCTCTTCCCGCCCTCGACCATTCTCGTATGCGTGGCAGTGACCGCCCTCATCGTCCTCCTCTGCGGAGCGATGCCCGGCTATCTGTACACCCGCATCCCCGTCACCTACGCCTACCGCCGCTACACCGAGAACAAACGGCACTGGAAGTTGGGGCTACTCTTTGTGCAATTCCTCCTCACCACATTCTTCGTGACGATATTGGCGGTCATCAGCCTGCAATACCGCGCGCTGACCAATTACGACCCGGGCTTCGAATACAAGAATATGCTCTACGTGTCCCTCGCTGGCACCACGAAGACCGAGCAGCAGCGTTGCGTGCAGGAACTGAAAAAGCTGCCCGAAGTGGCAGGCGTGACGTGGGGGTATCAGGAACCGTTCGAACGTTGCAGCGGAAACAATGTATACAACCCTGAAACGGGACAGGAATATATGAACATCGCCGATATGTACCTCGTGGGCGATAATTACCACAAGACGTTCGACATCCCCGTCATCGAAGGCAGCCTCTTCACGCCTCATCTAAGTGATACCGTGGCACGTCAGGTAATGGTAAGCCGCAAGTTTGTGGAACGGATGCGCGAATTAGCGGGCTGGACCGGTTCGCCCATCGGCAAGACGGTGAACATCACCGAGCACAAAGGCCCGCTCACCGTCTGCGGCGTGTACGAAGAAATCCGTTTCGGCTCGCAGATAGCCGAAAGTGCCGACGAACGTCCCTCAGTGATGTTCTACGCCCCAGTACCCAACTCCACTAACCTCTTCATCCGCCTCCGCCAACTCTCTCCCGAAGGGATGAAAGCCGTGCAGGATGTGGTATCGCAGACGATGCCAAGCCAAGAGAAACACGCCTATAGTTTAGCGTTGGAAATGAACGCCCTCTACGACGGCATCCTGCACGTGCGCAACAGCATCCTCTTCACCGGTGCGTGCATCCTGATAATCGCCCTCATCGGGCTTATCGCCTACATCCGCGACGAAATCAGCCGCCGCCGTGCCGAGATAGCCATCCGCATCATCCACGGTGCATCGGTAGCCAACGTGCAACGCCTCTTCCTCGTCGACTTGCTGAAGATTGCGCTCCCTGCCGCCCTCATCGGCGCGTTAGTAGCCTGGCAGGCAAGCCTCTCGCTCCTCCAGCTCTTCGCCGTAAAGATTGAACTGGCTTGGTGGCTCTTCACCGGATGTGCCCTCGTGGTGCTCCTCATCGTATGGGCAGTCTCGTCCGCCCTCGTCCTGAAAGCCGCCCGGATGAACCCCACGGAGAACCTGCGGACGGAGTGAGTGCTTTGCTTTACTCACCACAGATTACACGGATTAGTAAAATTAAAAACACAGAGACACGGAGACACAGAGAAATAATTAAAAAACTTTGTGACTCCGTGCCTCTGTGTTCCAAATTTCCTTTTTAAACGACAATGAACAAGTACATCAAAACAACACTGAAAATCCTTGCCAGCCTTGTCCTGCTCATCCTCGTAGGCATAGGCGGACTGATTATCTACGCCAAGTATTTCTACAATCAAGACGTTGACATTACCCAATATTATGCAGACGAATTGCCGATAAAGAAAGAAGCATTCGAGAAAGAGTTCGAGGAAATCCATCAGACTACATTGGAAAACTATTCCTTGTATCAATCGAAACAGCTGAATATGGATAGCCTGCATCATGCTTTTCTGAAACGAGCAAGTCAAACCGATACTCCCGTTGAGTTCGGAAACTTGTTGAAAGAATATGTGGCAGCACTCCATGCCGGCCATGCATCGGTTTATCTGAAAGACTATACGGCAGATTATGCTCCATCCTACATCGAAGGACGGGTATTTATCGACCGCCCGAATGAGTATCTCACCGCAAACGGATTCGCCGATAAAGACGAAATCATCGCCATCAACGGTGTCCCCATTGCGCAATGGATAGCAAATAATGAAAAATATACACCGGCTTCTACCGAAGAATGCCGGAAGCTGATGACCGCACGGAAAGCCTTCCGTTCGTGGAGCGACACGACCGTCACTTATCGGGTAATCCGAAATCAAGACACGCTGAACTTAAAACTCGCCTTGAAGAAAGAAACATTCTTCCCGAAAAAAGAACAGCCGAACACAGTAGAATGGAACGTGCTGCAGGACAGCATCGGCTATATCAACATCCGGTCGATGATGAATCCCGTAACCGAAGAGTTCGATAAAGCCTACCAGCAACTTAAAACATTGCCTTATCTGATTATCGATGTCCGGAACAATGGAGGCGGAAATAGCGGCAACGGCAAGAAGCTATGCGAATACCTTGTACGCAAACCTCAATCTCATTGTGTGTCTCCTAACTCGGAAATCACGCCACGCCCGGATGCCTATCAAGGGAAACTGTTTCTGCTGACCGACACGTACACTTTCTCGGCTGCCGAAAGCTTTACGCTCGACCTCAAAGAAAGCGGGAATGCCACACTTATTGGTGAAGCAACCGGAGGAGATACCGGAAACCGTCCTCAGACATTCGAGACTTCAGGTGGCATCTTCTTCCGCTTGCCCACGCGGGAACCTTCCTTCTCTCCTCAAGGATTCCCGATGGAAGGAAAAGGGATTCCGCCCCATTACGAAGCACATCAAACCGTAGCAGACTTTATGAACAATCAAGATACGGTGTTGGAAACCGCCCTGCAACTGATTAATTGATAAACACAGAGGCACGGAGACACAGAGAAATAATTAAAAAAACTCTGTGACTCCGTACCTTTCCGTCTACCGTTATTAACTATTAATTATTCCTTATTAATTATTTAAATCTGCGTAATCTGTGGTGAGTTTTTTATCCCGCTTCACGTAAATCGAGACACAAGCCAATCCTAATGCTACGATGAATACACCCACTAAGGCGGGATAACGGTAACCCATGCCCGCTTCGATAGGCAATCCTCCCAAGTACGCCCCTACGGCATTACCTAAATTGAACGCTATTTGCACGCACGCCGCACCCATCATTTCCGAACCGCGCGAGTTCTGCAAGAGCAACAACTGCTGGGGAGGAGAAACCGCAAAGAGGCACGCCGTGCCGATGAACATCAGGATAACCGACAGATACGGGTTCTTGGCGAAAAAGAAAATGCCCAACAAGGAAAGAATCATCAGCACCTGCGTGGTGCGGATAACGGGAGCCAGCCCATACAGGTCGCCGCACTTGCCTCCCACCAAGTTGCCTATCGTCATCCCTAAGCCAGCCAGCATCATGATGCCCGTCATTGCGTGAGGCGAGAAGCCCGCTTCGTGAATCATTTGGGGAGTGACATAACTGAACCAACAGAAGATGCCTCCGTTACCGAACATCGTGGTCAGGATAATGAGCCACGGAGCCAGCCGTTTCAGGAAACGGAACTGACCTTTCAGCCCCACATCGGGCAAAGCGGGCATATACGGAATCCACCGCCAAATGAGGTAGAATATCAAGACTCCCCAAAGGGTATTGAACACAAAGGGGAAACGCCACGAAACCAAGTTGCTCAGCATCGTACCGAAAGGCACACCAAACAGATTGGCAATGGTCATTCCCGCTATCATCAACGACACCGCCTGCGAAGCCTTCCCTTTCTCTGCCACCCGTTCCGCCACAATGGAACCTACGCCGAAGAATGCCCCATGAGGCAATCCCGACACGAAGCGCATCAAGAGCAGCATCCAATAATTGACCGACATCGAGGCGAACAAGTTCCCTACGATGTAAATCATCGCCAATCCCAACAGGATTTGTTTCAACGGGCGGGTGCGTGCCACCACCACGGTCAACGGCGCACCGACACATACGCCGATAGCATACGCCGAAATAAAATGTCCCGCCTGGGGGATACTGATTCCTAAATCATGAGCCACATTGGGCAGAATACCCATCATTACAAATTCGGCGATGCCCAATCCCAATGTGCCGGACGCCAACGCCAACAAACTTTTCTTCATTGCTGATTATCCTGATTATGTTTCTTTCACCACAGATTACACGGATTTTAATTAATAATTAAAAGTGAAAAGTGAATAATGAACAACGGAAAGCGTATCCGTCTGCCGTTATTAACTATTAATTGTTCCTTATTAATTATTTAAATCTGTGTAATCTGTGGTGAGAGAACTCGAAAACGGCTGCAAAGGTAAAGGAAATCCGTTAAATATAGACACGCTTGTAAACGAAGCATACGCATTTTTTGACATACATCAACCGTGATGTCAAAATACCGGACGATAAGCACGCAACTCCTTGCGCAACGCCAACGCTTTCCCCTCCGTCATACGGTTAAGCAACTCCCAAAAGCGAGGACCGTGATTCATCTCCCGCGTATGAGCCAACTCGTGCAATATAACGTAATCCATCAGATGTGCGGGAAGCAGCATCAGGTAATACGACAAGCTGATGTTCCGTTCCGATGAACAGCTTCCCCACCGGGAACGTGCCTTCGTGATTTTTACCAGACGGAACGACAAGCCGTACCGCTCCGCTAAACATGCCACTAAGGGAGGCAGATACTCTTCCGCCTTTTTCTTCAAGGCACGGGCTACGGCATTTCGCACCAACATCTGCACCCGCTTGTCCGAGAAGTCGGTCTCTTCGGGGCAACATATCTTCACCCCTTCTTCCGTAGAACGTATAGTAAAATGCTTCAGCCTGCTCGGTTCCAGCCACAAGCGGAAACATTCTCCTTCCAATGTATAATCCCACCCGAAAGGCTTGGGCGACACATCCGACTTCAACTTCAGCAACCGTTCACGGAAAGGGGCAATCACCTCCAGCAATGCCTTCACGCTACGGTAAGGCGGCGTAGTGACGTGCAGCCCGTCTTCTTTGACCCGCATCGTCACATTACGTACCGTCCGGCGTGTCACGATAAACACCTGACCGAAATCCGAATCGTATATAATCTGTTTCTTTGCTATCATAACGGAGGCGAAATTACAAAAACAAGAAGGAAGAATCACTGCTCACGCGGTAATTCTTCCTCCCATATTGAGTTAGTAATTTTAATTTGAGAGAATTGAAACTTCACAGCCTCATCAATGATTTTTCTAATAAGCACTAACTAATATATATTTAAAAGCAAATGAAAATGTCATTGTTTGTTTATCATGTCCTTTTCCGCCCCATTCTTTATAGGCGTTTTCAGCGAATCGGCCTTATACGCCACCTGCGGGTCTTGACGCTCGTGTTCAAACTGGTCGTACACGTAAACGACACCGCCCCGCTCGCCGTTCATCGAATGCTTCACTACCCCGCCTATCGTAAAGAGAAAAGCCATTACAGCCGCCGCCTTGAACAAGGGCATCATCCGCATGCGCCACGTCAAGCGCTTTGCCTTCACCACCGGACGTTCGATTTCGGCAAGCACGCGCTCATCGAAATCTTCTCCCAGCTTCGGCATCCTTGCGGCATCCTGATAAGCAAATAAGGATTGAAAGCGCGACAGATGGGCGGGCACTTCTTTCTGGCGGAAGAAGCAGCGCAGGATTTGTTCCTCTTCGAGCGAAGTCTCGCAATCCCAATACTTATCCAATAGCTGTTCGATGTACTTATAATCCATAATTGTTTATCTCGTTATATTTTGCCTTTATCCGTTGCCTTGCCCTGAACAAGTTGACCTTTACTTGTTCTTCGGTCAGTTCCAATATCCCGGCAATCTCTTTATAACTCTTGCCTTCGATATCGCGAAGCTGAATGATGGAACGCTGCTTCTCGGGAAGCCCGTTTATCAACCGGTGCACGATTGACACTTGTTCGTCTTGTTCCATTTGCCTGTCGGGCACCAATGCATCGGGCATTTCCTGCGTTTCGGGTGTCAGCTCCACATTTTGAGCTTCCTTCTTCTGGCTCCGGTCTATCGCCAAATTGCGCGTTACCGTCAAGCAATAAGCCTCCACCGAATCCATCCGGTTCCATTCGTCCCGCTTGTCCCATACCCGAATCAGCGTATCTTGAACAATATCCTCCGCTTCCGCACGGTCGAGCGTGATGCGGAGCGCCAGCCTGAAAAGCTTATCTTTCAAGGGCAAAATATCGTCTCGAAAACTGATTTCTTGCATTGCTTTCTATAGGAATGACGGATGAGTAGCACAAAAGTTACACTCATCCGCTATTTTTTTTGAATTATTTTTTTGAATGTCGCATTTTGCCCCTTACCTGTAGGGGCAGGGTTTGCCTGCCCGTATACATCCACATATATACACATTGATGTTTTCAGGCGGGCAGACCCCGCCCCTACATGGGTGTTTTGCGGATATTCATTTTATTTTTTGATTACCGTACCCGCATCTGTGCCAATGGCTGACGCAGAGGTGATTATGACTTGGCTTACTCCGGCATCGATTGCAGAAAAAGAATTTTCCAGCTTCGGGATCATGCCTTCCTTGATAATGCCTTCCGCCACATATTGCCCGAACAAGCCGGGCGTAAGCACAGGGATAACGCTATCCTCGTTACCTTCCTCACTCAATACGCCTTTCTTCTCGAAGCAAAAGACCAAAGTCACGTCGAACAAGCGAGCCAACGCCTTGGCGGTCTCGCCCGCAATGGTGTCGGCATTGGTATTAAGGATATGCCCTTGCCCGTCGTGGGTAAGCGGAGCCATCACCGGAACCACTCCTCTTCGGATAAGAGCAGCCAACGCATCGGCATCCACCCGCTCTACATCTCCCACAAAACCATAGTCGATGTCTTTTACAGGACGTTTCACCGAACGGATGACATCCATATCGGCGCCGGTCAATCCGATGGCATTCACGCCTTTCGCCTGAAGGCCTGCCACGATGTTCTTATTCACCAGCCCGCCATACACCATCGTCACCACTTTCAGGGTCTCGGCATCGGTAATGCGGCGCCCGTTCACCAGCTGGCTTTCGATGCCTAACCGGGCGGCGATACGAGTGGCGGAGCGTCCGCCTCCATGAACCAGCAGCTTGTTGCCGGGCAATGCGGAAAAGCCGCTCAAAAGCCGGTCGAGTGTATCGGCTTCTTCTACAATCTTCCCTCCTACTTTGATAATAGTCAGTTTTTCTTTCATTTGCTTTTTCCTTTTATGGTTAAGGAGTGTAGCACACAGATGACACAGCGTATGCTATACTCGATTCGTTGCCTAAATAATCATTCCAAGTAAGTGTATCCGTACAATCCCGAACGGTAGTTGGCAAGAAACTCTTTGCCTTCTTCCAGCGAGATTTTGCCCTCTTTTACCGACTTGGTCACCCATGTTTCGAGCGTGCGCACCAACTTTTTCGGGCTGTACTGCACGTAATCAAGCACTTCGGCTACGGTTTCTCCGTCAATCACCTGGTCGATGGCATATCCCTTTTCATTCACGCTGACATGCACCGCGTTCGTGTCTCCGAACAGATTGTGCATATCGCCCAAGATTTCCTGGTAAGCCCCTACCAAGAATACGCCTATATAATAAGATTCTTTCGACTTAACGGAATGCACCGGCAGGTCGTGCGCCACATTGCGCGAAGTCACGAAGTTGGCAATCTTCCCGTCCGAATCACACGTGATGTCTTGCAAAGTAGCCGTGCGGTCGGGACGTTCGTCCAAACGCTGGATAGGCATGATGGGGAAAATCTGGTCTATCGCCCACGAGTCGGGAAGCGACTGGAAAAGCGAGAAATTGCAGAAATACTTGTCGGCAAGCAATTTATCGAGGTTTCGGAACTCATCGGGAGCATGTTTCAAGCCCGACGCTATCTGGTTGATTTCACGGGTCACCGACCAATACATGCGTTCTATCTGAGCGCGTGTCTTCAAGTCTACAATGCCGTGGCTGAACAAGTCGAGGCTTTCCTCGCGTATCTGTTGCGCGTCGTGCCATGCCTCCAACATCCGGCTTTGGCTCAGGTTGTCCCAGATGTCATACAATTCATGTACCAGCTCATGGTCTTCGGGACCGACTTCAAACTCTTCGTCCATGGCGGGGAGCGAAGCCGTTTCGAGCACTTCGAACACCAATACCGAATGGTGTGCCGTAAGCGAGCGCCCGCTTTCCGTAATAATGTTGGGATGCGGAATGCCATTCTTGTTGCTGGTGTCTACCATAATGGAAATGGAGTCGTTGACGTATTCCTGGATAGAATAATTGACGCTGCTCTCGCTATTCGACGAGCGTGTGCCGTCATAGTCCACGCCCAAGCCTCCGCCTATGTCGACAAACTCCACGGGGAACCCCATTTTATAGAGCTGCACGTAGAATTGCGAGGCTTCGCGCAAAGCGGTCTTGATGCGGCGTATCTTGGTCACCTGGCTTCCGATGTGGAAATGAATCAGCTTCAGGCAATCCTCCATTTTCTTTTCCTTGATGAAGTCGAGCGCTTCGAGCAGCTCGCTGGAAGTCAGCCCGAACTTGCTGGCATCGCCCCCGCTCTCTTCCCACTTGCCGCTTCCCGAAGAAGCCAGCTTGATGCGGATGCCGATGTTGGGGCGCACATTGAGTTGCTTGGCTATCTTGGCTATCAGGCGAAGCTCGTTCTGCTTCTCCACCACCAGGAAGATGCGCTTGCCCATCTTTTGCGCCAGCAAAGCCAGTTCGATGTAACTCTCATCCTTATATCCGTTGCAGATAATCAGCGAATCGGAGTCGGTATTAATGGCAATCACGGCATGGAGTTCGGGTTTCGACCCCGCTTCCAGGCCCAGATTAAACTTCTTCCCGTGGCTGATAATCTCTTCTACCACCGGACGCATCTGATTTACCTTGATGGGATAGATGATGAAGTTCTGGGCGTCATAACCGTATTCCTTTGCCGCCTGCTGGAAGCAATTGGAGATTTTCTCGATACGGTTGTCCAAAATATCGGGGAAACGCACCAGCATGGGAGCCGTCACATCCCGAAGCTGCAACTCATCGACCAATTCTTTCAAATCGACCTCCACACCATCCTTTCGCGGAGTCACCACTACATGACCTTTGCCATTGATACCAAAGTACGAAACACCCCACCCCGTAATGTTGTAGAGTTCTTCTGAATCTTCAATACGCCATTTTCTCATTTCACAACATAAAATCTTCGTTTATAAATCTGTTTTTGTCCATCTATAGAAGGAGTTATTTCAGGGAGTTATGCCCTCTAACTCCTTTTATCTATTTTCAATAAGTTTTTCAATTGTTCCACCGACCCGCTTATCTGCTCGCGGCTCTCCAGATAATCGGACGGGAACCAATGCCTGGCTTTCCCGTAAAAGCCCATACGGCTTGCCAGCCCGTTCCGGATCACCTCAGCCAGCTCTTCATCGGTCTTGCCCGCCAGCAAGGGGCGTTTGGCTTTCGCCACCTTCAGCCTGCGGAATAAGGCTTCAAATGAAGCGTTGAGGAATACGGTCTCGCCCGTCCGGTTCATATACTCCATGTTATCAAAAAAACAAGGTGTACCGCCTCCCGCCGCTATCACCACGTGCTCGAACTCGCCCACTTCGTGCAACATGTTCCGCTCCACTTCCCGGAACCCGTCTTCGCCCCGTTCGGCGAACAAGTCTTTTACGGTCTTATGCATCCGCTCTTCGATATACCAATCCAAATCAATGAACTGCAAATGCATAGCCTGGGCAAACGCTTTCCCCAAGGTTGTCTTGCCCGAGCCCATATAGCCAATCAGATACACCCGTTCCATCATTTCCGTTTTGGAGTGTTACGGATCTTGCGGGTCTCCGCTTTTTCCTTTTGCAGTTCGATGACCTTATAGCAAGCGTCCAAATTCAAGAACGACGCGTCTATCGTGTCCGGAATCTTATAGTTCTTGCCTTCATACGCAATGTAAGGGCCGTATTTCCCGTTCAAAATCTGCAAATCGGGATTCGCGTCGAATGTTTTAATCACCCGCTTAGCCGCCGCGTCCTGTTTCCCCCGGATCAGCGCCTCCGCTTCTTCGAACGTAATGGTATGCGGGTCTTGCGCCTTAGGGATGGACACAAACAATTTGCCGCAACGCGCATAAGGCCCGAAACGCCCGATGCCGACCGAAACCGGATGCCCGTCCAGTTCGCCCAACGTACGCGGCAGCTGGAACAAGCTGAGCGCTTCTTCCAAGGTGATGGTTTCCAAAGAATATTCTTTGGTCAGTTGGGCGAAACGGGGCTTCTCCGCGTCTTCCGCCGTCCCTATCTGGACTACCGGGCCGTACTTGCCGATTTTCACCGATACCGGTTTCCCGCTTGCAGGGTCGGTGCCCAGAACACGTTCGCCTACCTTGTGCTCCGATTTGCTCGACAAGGTTTTCTCCACCTCGGGATGGAAGCCTTCGTAGAAACGCTCCATCACATCGGTCCACTTCTTCTCGCCCTCGGCTATTTCGTCGAACTGCTTCTCGACGCTTGCCGTAAAATTATAATCCATAATCTGAGGGAAGTACTCTTTCAGGAAATCGTTCACCACGATGCCTACATCGGTAGGCAGAAGCTTCGACTTCTCGCTTCCCACCAGTTCCTGCTTGACGCTTTCGGCAATCAGCCCGTCTGCCAGCGACAAGATCTTGTAAGGGCGCTCCGTGCCTTCGCGGCTCCCTTTTTCCACGTACCCGCGCTGCTGGATAGTAGAAATGGTAGGCGCATACGTAGAAGGGCGCCCGATGCCCAGTTCTTCCAGCTTGCGCACCAGGCTGGCTTCGGTATAACGGAAGGGAGCCTGGGTGAAGCGCTGGGTAGCCAACATTTCCTTATACTCAAGCGGCTGCCCCACTTCAAGCGCCGAAGGCAAACGCCATTCGCCTTCCTGCTCCGTTTCGTCGTCGTACGACTCTTTGTACACCCGCAAGAAGCCGTTGAAAGTCAGCACCTCGCCCACCGCGACGAACTTGTCCTCATGCCCGCTGATGGAAATCGTGGCGGTCGTCTTCTCGAACTCGGCATCCGACATCTGCGAAGCCAGCGTACGTTTCCATATCAGTTCATACAAGCGCCGCTCCTGCCCCGTGCCCTCGATGGAGTCGTTCGACATATCAGTAGGGCGGATGGCCTCGTGCGCCTCTTGCGCGCCTTTCGTCTTCGTCGTAAAATGGCGGTTATGCACATATCTCTTCCCCATGCGCGACACGATTTCATCGCGGCTGGTGTCTAAAGCCAGCTCCGAAAGGTTGACCGAGTCGGTACGCATATAGGTAATCAGCCCGCTTTCGTACAGCCGCTGGGCAAGCATCATGGTCTGCGCCACCGTATAGCCCAACTTACGGGCGGCTTCCTGCTGGAGCGTAGAGGTGGTGAACGGAGGAGCGGGCGATTTCTTCATCGGCCGGGTGGTAAGGTCTTCAATCCTGAGCTCCGCCTGCCTGCACGATTCCAAGAATGCCCGGGCCTCTTCCTCCGTCTTGAACCGGCGGCCCAGCTCCGCACGGATTTCCTCGCCCTTCGCATTGGCCAGTACAGCCGTCACCCGGTAAGAGTCCTCGCTCACGAAGGCCTGCACTTCGCGCTCGCGCTCCACGATCAGGCGGACCGCTACCGACTGCACGCGGCCGGCCGAAAGAGAAGGCTTGATTTTCTTCCACAACACGGGAGAAAGCTCGAACCCCACGATGCGGTCGAGCACCCGGCGCGCCTGCTGGGCATTCACCAAGTTGATATTGATGCCGCGCGGATGCTTGATGGCATTCAATATGGCTGTCTTCGTGATTTCATGGAATACAATCCGCTTCGTCTTTTCCGGCTCCAGCTGAAGCACTTCATACAAGTGCCACGAGATAGCCTCCCCCTCGCGGTCCTCATCGGAAGCCAGCCATACCATATCGGCTTTCTTCGCCTCTTTCTTCAAGTCGTTCACCAACTTCACCTTGTCGCCCGGTATCTCGTAAATCGGGGCAAAATGGTTTTTCATGTCAATACTGAACGATTTCTCCTTCAAGTCGCGTATGTGCCCGTAACTCGAAAGCACCGTATAACCGTTGCCTAAAAATTTCTCAATCGTCTTTGCCTTTGCCGGAGACTCCACTATAACCAGATTATTCTGCATGATTCCGTATCCCAATTAATGTTTCTTGGGGGCAAATGTATGAAAAAAACCTCAAGTAACGCCATGCAACAAGGAGTGTTTCTCGATTTTTTCTTGTTTTTTTATAATCAACCAGAAATGAGATGCAAAAATCCGTGTGATTCTTTCCGTGGAACAAAAAAAAACACAGAGACGCGGATACCCCTGTGTTCTTTATAGTCAATCAGAAATGAATTGCGAAAAAGCTTTTGTCATGCTGAACGTAGTGAAGCATCTCGAATGCGCCCACGTGGATGTACACGAGATCCTTCGCTGCGCTCAGGATGACAATACATCTGCTATTTTTCGCAAACCAATTTTGTTTTACTATAA
>CASFRN010000067.1 GCA_949296855.1 uncultured Bacteroides sp.
AGCGGCATCATGAAAAGCGCAGATTCACGCAGGTTGAATGAAGAATTATCCGCCTTCCGATGAAGATGCCTTCATCCGCCGTCGAAGGTATCTTCATCGCTTAACGAAGGTACCTTCATCGGGCGATGAAGGTATCTTCATCAGATAGTGCCTGTATTAAGGTTTAAAAGAGCCGTGAATAAGACTCAATATATACACGAACATGACTAGCACCCTGTTTAAAAACGCTTTTTAATAAGCATGTCCGTCTTCTTTCAATTCTTTCTTTGTTATTGGTTTCCGGTCGATTGCCCTCCAAGCGTAAACGATGTAAGCCAATACAAAGGGAACTAAAATCGAAACATACGCCATCGTTTTCAAAGTAAACTCACTGGAACAACTATTTGCCAACGTCAACGAACTTTGCAAATCGGTTGCAGACGGATAGTAAGCTGTATGATTATAACCAACACACAACAATAATGCCAGGACAGTCAACACCGTACCGACACCTGCAAACCAAATGCCTTTAGTATAAGCCGAAGACAAGATACTTTTTGCCAAACCAAACAAAACACCGACAACACCCATCAAAAACAAAACAAGCAATAACGGCATTGCCAAGAAATTATGCCAATATTTAAACGGTTCCATTACAATAGCTTGCGTCTCCGGATTGACCGCAAAACCATCTTTCAGCAACGTTCGGATAACAAACGCCAAAAAGAAAAGCAGGAACGGAACCGCATCGGTAATCAGCTGGCGACGGCAACGCGGTATCAGTTCTTCGTCGCGGATATTGTTGATGAAATACAAATTGCCTAACAAACGTGCCAAGAAAAAAACAGCAAACCCCAAAACTATATTCCAAACGTCAGCAAACGCATCCAGCCCGTGCCATCCGTTTGCCCAACGGCTGATAACCGGCATCACAGAATCTGTCATATTCGCCTTGTCGACAATGAAGTTCGAACCATTAAAGAAGGTAGCCACAGCCGCTCCCAACAAAACCGGGCCTACGATTCCATTAATGACCAAGAAATACTGATAAACCCGTTTGCCCAACAGATTTCCCAGTTTTGACTGAAATTCATAAGATACAGCCTGCACCACGAAACTGAACAGGATAATCATCCACAACCAATACGCGCCACCAAAGCTGGTGCTGTAAAACAACGGGAAAGACGCAAAGAAAGCCCCTCCGAAAGTAACCAACGTAGTGAAAGTAAACTCCCATTTGCGTCCGGTAGAGTTGACCAACAACATACGTTCTTCATCGGTCCGCCCTAAACGGAACAACAACGAATTGCCGCCCTGCACAAAAAGCAGGAATACCAACAAGGCTCCCAAAAGGGATACCAGAAACCACCAATAGTTTTGTAAAAACAGATATGTAGTATCCATAATGAATTGTTTTTGTGATAAATTAATCCGTTAACTGTAAGTTCACTCTTTCTCTTCGGGACCTTTCTGAATGGCCTTCAGCATAATACCGATTTCGGCTATCAACAATATCGTAAAGAGAATAAGGAAAATAAAGAATGTAGTCACCACAGAGCCTGTCTCCAATCTCGATACAGCCGCATCGACAGGAAGCAAATCTTGAATAGTCCAAGGCTGGCGACCCACTTCGGCTACCACCCATCCCGCCTGACTGGCAAGATAAGCCAAAGGAATACTGCCCAATGCAACATAATGCAACCAATTCACTTTCGACAACTTACGCCTCCATGCCAAGAACAGAACCAAAGCAAAAAAAGCGATAAAATACATCCCTAACCCCACCATTACGCGGAAAGCCCAGAACGAAAGCCAGACATTAGGCACTAACGAATTAGGGTCGTCAATATATCCATAACCAAAATACTTCATATTCTCATCGATTATCTGGCGCGCCGATGCCATCTTCGCCTCATCACCAGCTTGCTTGGCTTCCCGATAATCCGCCAATGCCGCAATAGCTTTCTTTCCGTTCGCTATCTTATCGACGGCAGAAAGTGCCTTGGTATTATCCGGCAAAACGTATCCTCCCAAAAGGAGGTCATTGATTCCGGGCACATATCCGTCGACATCACGCGTAGCCAGAAAAGACAACATCAAAGGAATCTTTATTTCGCCTACTACCGTCAGAGGTTCACGCGTTCCGCCATCGTATAAGGCTTCCATCGCAGCCAGTTTCATCGGCTGGCATTGAGCCACCTGATAAGCGGACTTATCGCCCGTCATCGCCGTCACCAATGCAGCAAACAATCCGACAGCCGCCGCAATCTTCATGCTTCCTACGGCAAATTCTTTTTCTCGTTTGCGCAACAAGAACCAAGCACTTACCCCAATGACGAACACTGCCCCCAGCATCCAACTGCTCAGAACAGTATGGAAAAATTTAGTTACCGCCACAGGAGAAAACGCCACCGCCAAGAAGTCGACCATTTCATTGCGCACCGTATCAGGATTGAATTCCATCCCCACCGGATATTGCATCCACGAGTTCGCCACCAATATCCACCAAGCCGAAAAAGTAGCTCCTAATCCTGTCAGCCACGTAGAAGCCAAGTGGAATTTCTTGCTGACTTTATTCCAGCCGAAAAACATCACCGCCACAAAAGTCGCTTCCATAAAAAAAGCTACGATGCCCTCTATTGCCAGCGGAGCACCGAATATGTCTCCTACGAACCAAGAATAATTGCTCCAGTTGGTACCGAACTGGAATTCCAAAATCAATCCCGTAGCCACACCTACCGCAAAGTTAATTCCGAACAGCTTCATCCAAAACTTGGCAGTCCGTTTCCAAAACTCATTCCCTGAGACGACATACAAGGTTTCCATCAAGCCCATAATCACCGCCAGCCCCAATGTAAGGGGGACAAACAGCCAATGGTACATAGCGGTCAAGGCAAATTGCGCCCTCGACCAGTCAATCATTGAAGTGTCAATACTTTCTAACATACGCTTCTTATTTTTATTATTTAAATTAATGATTAATCGAACGGTCTATCAGCTCCTGCCCCACATAGTCCTGCTTTTCTTGCGTGTTTTTCCCTTTCAGGAACGAAGGAAAGAAAAAAATTTTCAAGATAAAAAACATAACAAAGAGCTTTATCAGAATCAGCGTCCACAATGTCCGTCCGATAGTCATTGAACGGAAGCCGTCCCGATAAAATTCCCATATCCGAATGAATTGCCTTTTAATCATGGTTCTATTTTTATAATGATTACAAAGAAATATCTTTTATCGGTAAAAAGCAAGCCTTTATCCACAGAAATTCTCCGTTAATCTAAATCATTTGCCCGTCTTATCGGTGATTTATACCTTTGCATACATCAAACTAAACGAATAAATATATGAATTTACGGACAATATGCATGGGTACGATTCTATCAGCAGCCATCCCATTTTACGCCCAAAACACCATCGGCGGGAAAAAATGGACTCTGAAAGACTGCATTGACTATGCACTTGAGCAAAACATCCAATTGCAACAGAACAAGATTTCACTGCAAGAGAGCGAAATCGACATCAAGGACGCACGGGCCGACCTGTTTCCGAGCCTGTCGTTCAGCACCGGCCACAACATGGTGAACCGTCCTTATCAGGAACAGAGCGCGACGGTAAGCGGAACGGAAATCATCAGCAGTAACGAGAAAACCACTTACAACGGTAATTACAGCCTCAGCGCACAGTGGACACTTTGGAACGGAGGCAGAAGGCTGAACAACCTGAAGCAACAGAAAACCAACCGTGACATCGCACGCCTCACCGTCACGGAAACGGAGAACAACCTACAGGAACAGATAGCCCAGCTTTTCATACAGATATTATATGCCGATGAATCCATACAAATCAACAAGGGCACATTAAAAGTGAGCGAAGCGACTTATAAAAGAGGGCAAGAACTGTTCGCCGAAGGAAGCATCTCAAAAGCCGACCTGGCGCAATTGGAAGCTCAGGTAAGCAACGACAAATACCAAGTAGTCACCGCCGAAAGCAGCTTACGCAACTACAAGCTGCAACTGAAACAACTGCTGGAACTGGACGGCACGGCAGAATTCAACCTGGAATTGCCCCAACTCGATGATGAAAACGTGATGAAAACGTTGCCTAACCAAGCCGATGTCTATCAAACCGCCCTTGCCGTCCGCCCCGAAATCCAAAGTGGACGGTTGAGCATCGAAAACGCCAAATTAAGTATCTCCGCAGCCAAAGCGGGATACTATCCCACCATCAGCCTGTCGGCATCCAGTGCCAGCACAAGCAACAGCGCTAGCACCAACAACTGGGCACAGCAGATGAAATACGGATGGAACAACATGATTGGAATCAACCTGAGCATCCCTATCTTCGACAACCGTCAGAACAAGACCAACGTGCAAAAGGCACGGCTGCAATACAGTACTACCCAATTAGACTTAGTGAATAAGCAAAAAGAACTGTACAGCACGATAGAAAGCCTGTGGCTGGATGCATTGAACGCCCAGCAACAATATGCGGCAGCCGAAACAAAAGTGAAAAGCAGCCAAACCAGTTTCGATATGGTGAGCGAACAGTTCAACTTAGGCATGAAGAACACGGTGGAACTGCTCACCGAAAAAAACAACCTGCTGAGCGCCAAACAGGAATTGGTGCAAGCAAAGTATATGGCCATCCTGAACCGTACACTGTTAGACTTTTATGCGGGAAATAACATCGAATTATAAAACAAAACAACTAATATGAAGAATAAAAAAACAATCATCATAGTCGCCGCCATCATTGCGGCGATTATCGCAGCGTGTTGGATATTCGGCGGGGCTAAATCCAAAAGCCAAGTCGACTTCGCTACCGAAACAGTAAAGAGAGGCAATGTAAGCAACTCCATTACAGCCACAGGCACCATCGAACCGGTCACTGAAGTGGAAGTCGGCACGCAAGTGTCGGGCATCATCGACAAGATTTACGTGGATTACAATTCAATTGTGAAACAAGGAGAAGTAATCGCCGAAATGGACCGGGTGACCCTGCTTAGCGACCTACAGTCGGCACAAGCCACCTACAACGGCGCCAAGGCCGAATACGAATACCAAAAGAAACTGTACGAACGTAACCAGAAGCTGCACGAGAAGCAACTCATCAGCGACACCGACTACGAACAGTCCACCTATGACTACCAACGTGCGAAGAGCACGTATGAGCAAACTCAAGCCGAACTGTCGAAAGCCGAGCGCAACCTGTCGTACGCCACTATCACCTCACCGATAGATGGCATCGTCACCAGCAAAGACGTAGAAGAAGGACAAACCGTAGCTTCCGGCTTCGAGACACCGACCCTCTTCACTATCGCAGCCGACCTGACCCAAATGCAAGTAGTGGCTGACGTAGACGAAGCCGACATCGCCGGAGTGACAGACAGCGCACGGGTCACATTCACCGTCGACGCTTACCCTAACGATGTGTTCGAAGGGAAAGTGAAACAAGTCCGTTTAGGCAGCGTGAACAGTAGTTCCAGCAGTTCGACCTCATCAAGCAGCAGTTCGACGGTCGTCACTTACGAAGTGGTCATTACGGCCGACAACCCCGACCTGAAGCTGAAACCACGCCTCACAGCCAATGCGACCATTTACACACTGACACGCGAGAACGTGCTGACCGTCCCCACTAAGGCGTTGCGCTTCACGCCGAATAAAGACATTGCGGGCGGACGCGTCATCCAAGACTGTGCGGGCGAACACAAAGTATGGACTCTGGAAAACAACACGTTCGTCGCCCATCCCGTAAAGCCAGGACTTAGCGACGGCGCATTCATCGAAGTGGAAGGCATCAGTGAAGGTACAGCCGTAGTGACCGAAGCCGTCATCAAGAACGCCATGCCCGAAATGGCAGGAAACGATGGAGGCGGCGAACGCAGCCCGTTCATGCCAGGGCCTCCGGGAAGAGACAACAAGAAAGACAAGAAATAAGTGTAACTCAACGTAATTCTCGGGAAAATGAACAAGATAGTCATTGAATTACAAAACATAAAGCGCAACTTTACGGTCGGCAACGAGATTGTCCATGCACTGCGGGGAATATCGTTCACGATAAAGCAAGGAGAATTCGTTACCATTATGGGGACCTCCGGTTCCGGCAAGTCCACCCTGCTGAACACGTTAGGATGCCTCGACACGCCTACGAGCGGAGAGTACTACTTAGACGGCGTATCGGTACGCACAATGAGCAAGCCTCAACGCGCCGTCCTGCGCAACCGGAAGATAGGATTTGTTTTCCAGAACTACAACCTGCTGCCCAAGACAACGGCGGTTGAAAACGTAGAGCTTCCGCTAATGTACAATCCGTCGGTCAGTGCAGCCGAACGAAAAAAAAGAGCCGTCGAGGCACTGGTAGCCGTAGGCTTGGGCGACAGGCTGGAACACAAGTCGAACCAAATGTCGGGCGGACAAATGCAACGTGTAGCCATCGCCCGCGCATTGGTCAACAACCCAGCAGTCATCCTTGCCGACGAAGCGACGGGAAATCTCGACACACGGACTTCGTTTGAAATCCTTGTACTGTTTCAAAAACTCCATGCCGAAGGACGCACCATCATCTTCGTCACACACAATCCTGAACTCTCGCAATACAGCAGCCGGAACATCCGCCTACGCGACGGACACGTGATAGAAGACACAGTAAACCCACACATCCTCTCGGCAGCAGAAGCACTCGCAGCTTTGCCCCAAAACGATGAAGACAATGCTTAAACCCGAACAACCAATCAGGTTTAGCTAATGCACAACATTTAAAATAAGAAAACGCATCATATAAGCCAATTATGAACAGTAACTTATAATAATTAAAAACGTATATAACCCTCTTCAGAAAACCTGGTGATTCGGAAAGAATCATTTATAAAGAAAAAATAAAATGAACGGAACAAACCTATTCAAAATAGCGCTTCGCGCACTGGCTAACAACAAACTGCGCGCCTTCCTCACGATGCTTGGCATCATCATCGGCGTGGCATCGGTGATAGCGATGCTTGCCATCGGACAAGGATCGAAGCGAAGCATCCAGCAGCAAATCTCAGAGATGGGTTCGAACATGATTATGATTCATCCGGGAGCGGAAATGCGGGGCGGCGTGCGGCAAGACCCTTCCGCCATGCAGACCCTGAAATTGGAGAACTACGAAAAACTGCGCGACGAATGCATCTACGTCGCCGCCATCAGCCCCAACGTGTCTTCCTCCGGACAACTCATCGCCGGCTCGAACAACTATCCGTCATCAGTGACCGGATGCAGCAATGACTATCTGGAGATACGCCAGCTCACAGTGGAACAAGGCGAGACTTTCAGTGATAACGACATCCGCACAGCGGCTAAAGTCTGCATCATCGGGCAAACGATTGTAGAAAACCTGTTTCCGGACGGTACAGACCCCATCGGCAAAGTCATCCGATGCAACAAGATTCCGCTCCGCGTCATCGGCGTGCTGAAGTCGAAAGGATACAACTCAATGGGACAAGACCAGGACGACATCGTGCTGGCTCCCTACACCACGGTGATGAAACGCCTACTGGCACAGACCTACCTGAGCGGCATCTTCGCGTCCGCCCTGACCGAAGACATGACCGAAGAAGCCGTGGACGAAATCACTACTGTCCTGCGCCGGGAGCACAAGCTAAAAGCGACGGACGACGATGACTTCACTATCCGCACCCAACAAGAACTCAGTTCAATGCTGAACACCACGACCGACTTGATGACCACACTCTTAGCATGCATTGCCGGCATCTCGCTGGTGGTGGGCGGCATCGGCATCATGAACATCATGTATGTCTCGGTAACCGAACGCACGCGGGAAATCGGGTTACGAATGTCTGTAGGCGCACGGGGAATCGATATACTTTCACAGTTCCTTATCGAGTCGGTCCTCATCAGCATTACAGGAGGGCTGATAGGTGTAATCATTGGATGCGGCGCCAGTTTCATCATCAAGACTGTTGCGCATTGGCCCGTATTCATCCAACCGTGGAGTGTATTGCTCTCTTTTGCGGTCTGCACATTCACTGGCGTTTTCTTCGGCTGGTATCCCGCCAAGAAAGCCGCCGACCTCGACCCGATAGAAGCTTTACGCTATGAATAAACTTTACTTCGATTTTAGTCCGAGCTTGTGAAAGTTCGTCTAAAATAACTTTGTTCTTCATAACTTTGGTTTCTTGATCCGGTTGCCTAAGGATTTTATCCCAGCAGCCGGATCTTTTGAAAAAACACATTATCTTTGTCCATCATTTACCATACCTGCCATGAAACAAACCACCGACATACCCCGCCATACGTTAGTAGTGCTGATTCACATCATCTGCTGGGGGCTGTTCTTCGCCTTCCCGATTTTCTTCGCCCAGCGCAGCAACGGCACGATAGACTGGGATGCCTTCCTGCATCACAGCATCTTCCCCCTGTCTTCGTTCCTTATCTTTTATCTCAATTATTTCATCCTTGTCCCTCTCCTCCTCTTCAAAGAACATACACGACAATTTCTGTTAGCCAACCTGGCTATCGTCCTCATCATGACGTTAGGATCCCGCTACCTGAACAATGCGCTGTTTCCTCCCCCTATCTTCTTCGACCGCCCGCTTCCGCCCCAATACATCTTTTACCTGCGCGATGCGGCAGGTCTCGTTTTCGCAGCAGGACTGAGCGTAGCCATCCGCATGAGCATCCGGTGGAGCCAAGCGGAAGCCGAACGGCGAGAAGCGGTAAGAAGCCGCACCGAAGCCGAATTGAAAAACCTGCGCAACCAGTTGAACCCCCACTTCCTGCTGAATACACTGAACAACATCTACGCACTGATAGCCTTCGATACCGAGAAAGCGCAACAGGCGGTACAGGAACTGAGCAAACTGCTGCGCTACGTCCTCTACGACAACCAGCAGATGTTTGTCCCGCTGTCGAAGGAAATCGATTTTATCCGGAATTACATCGAACTGATGCGCATCCGCGTATCTCCGCAAGTCGATATACAAACCTCTTTCCACATCAAGCCCGAAAGCCAGACACCTATCGCGCCGCTCATCTTCATCTCCTTGATAGAAAACGCGTTCAAGCACGGTATCTCACCTACCGAACCCAGTTTCATCAACATCGCCATCACCGAAAACGAGAAAGAAGTCTGCTGCACGATACACAACAGCAACTATCCGAAAACCCGTGCAGACAAAAGCGGGTCGGGCATCGGACTGGAGCAAGTAAGCAAACGCTTGGAACTGCTCTACGCTAAACGTTACCGCTGGAAACGATCATTATCGGCCGACGGAAAGGCATATACCTCTTCGTTGTGCATCCAATTACCTCATTCTGTCTAACCCTAAAAAAGAAACCTCTATGAATCTGCGCTGCACCATCATCGACGATGAGCCTTTGGCTTTAGGACTATTGGAAAGTTATGTGAAGAAAACCCCCGTACTGACCTTGTGCGGCACTTATTCGAGTGCCGTACAAGCGATGGAATCGTTGCCCGAAAACCCTGTCGACCTCCTGTTCCTCGACATCCAGATGCCCGAACTGAACGGTCTGGAGTTCTCGCGGATGGTATCTGCCGATACCCGCATCGTCTTCACCACCGCTTTCGACCAATACGCACTCGACGGATACCGGGTCAACGCACTCGACTACCTGCTGAAACCCATCAGCTATGCCGACTTCATGGAAGCCGTCAACAAAGCCGTCCGATGGTTCGAATTACAACAAAAGGCCGAGTCCGTCCCCTCTTCCGAAAACACGGGGAAATACATCTATGTAAAAAGCGATTACAAACTGATACAAATAGAATTAAACAAGATATTATACATCGAAGGCTTGAAAGACTACATCAAGATTCACTTGGAAGGAGCAGAAAAACCCGTCTTGTCACTCATCAGTATGCGGGCTATGGAAGAGAAGCTGCCGGCCAGCCAATTCATACGTGTACACCGCTCGTTCATTGTGCAAAAACAAAAAATAAAAATCATCGACAAAGGACGCATCGTATTCGGAAAAGATTACGTACCTGTCTCCGACAGTTACAAACAAGAGCTACAAAACTATGTTAACGAACATATTGTTTAAGCAAGTTACGATTTTTAATTTTCTTTAACATGTAAATAGTGTGTTTTTCCTGTAATACGTTTGTCACTTCTAAATATATGGCTTATATTTGCCGTGTACATAATAACAACAGAAGTTGTGAAACTTCTTATTGAATAGTTTAGTTAAGTCTAGTTTAGTTTTTGTGTTGTGATACTCCAACCATTAGAGAATGGGTGGAGTATCTTTTTTTTATTCAACAAGCTCGATAATGTAGCAATACAGGAACAATAGAAGTTTTTCATACTGATTTATAACCATACATTATCAAAAACACAATCATTTAATTGCTGTTCGAAAGGGCATTGCTTATTTTTGCAACCATATAAACAGAATCATATATGGTAGAAATAGATGATAGATTGAGTAAAAAATTCCATCAACAAATGGATGGAGTATATGCACAAGACGAAGAAGAACGTCTGTGTCTTGTCGCACAGTCATATTCTATTTGTGAGAATTCCATTGCCGTATTAAGCAATCTACGTACCGATAAAAGCCATATTTTCTTCGGAAAGTCTTGTGAGATATTGGGATTGGGCAAATCAAATACGACTCAGACGGTTGATTCTGTATGGGAAGAAGATATTTTCAATCGGATTCATCCAGATGATTGGAAAAAGCGTTGCCTGCAAGAACTGACTTTTTTCCGTATGGTGTCTTCATCTCATGTGAAAGAAATGTTTTCATGGTACCTTGAGAACACAATGAGAATGTGTGGGAAAAACGGGGAATATAACTATTGGAGGCATCGTATCTTTTATTTCTCAGGGAGCGGCCAGCAAGGGATTAGTTATGCTCTTTGCCTCTACAACTTGACACCCGAAGACAGTGGAGGGGCTTATCTGATAAATACAATGACGGGAGAAAAAAAACTTCTTGTGATTGATGAGAACCATATTCTTTCTGAACGTGAGAAGTTCATTTTGCAGATGATACAAAACGGGAAATCCAGTAAAATGATTGCAGACAGACTGGAAATAAGCAAACATACCGTAGACCGCCACAGGCAGAATATCATTGCCAAACTACGGGTGAATAACACCACCGAAGCATGTCATCAAGCAAAAAGATTGGGATTGATTGATTAATCGAATAACCATAACATTTATAATTATGCAAAAAGAAGTATTAGTTTTATCCGCGTTGATGCTGGCGGGGACATTCGTATCATGCGGTGGCAATCAACAACAAGACAAAAAGGAAATGAAACAAGAAATGACAACGGAATCAAATGACACGATTATGAAAAAGTTTACAAAAGAAAACCTTTATTGGGTGCGTGAGCCTAAACGCTATTCAATCACCGATTCGGTTATTACTATTGAAACAGAACCGAATACAGACCTTTGGCAACGTACATATTACGGATTCAGCAATGACAATGCACCTGTACTGCAAATGAAAACTGCACGAAAATATTTTTCGTTCACGGTCAAGACCTCATTTAACAGTTCCGCACTATTCGACCAATGTGGTATTGCCATATATTTGGACAGCGACAATTGGATGAAAGCATCCATTGAGTATGAAAATGAAGAATACCAGCGGTTGGGCAGCGTGGTCACGAACAATGGCTATTCAGACTGGGCTACCCACGACATCCCCTCATCCATACGTGAAATGTGGTATCGGTTAAGTCGCCGCGAAAGTGATTATTATATAGAAACAAGTCTCGATGGCATCAACTTCAAGCAGATGCGTTCTTTCCATTTATTTCATGGTGATGGTGAAATATCGTTCGGCATCTATGCTGCCAGCCCCGTAAATCATTCATTTACAGCTAAATTTACAGAAATGAAAATGGAAGACTGCAAATGGGAAGCATGGTCTTCTGAGAAAACAGGATTCAGTCAAACAAAGAAGTAATATAAACACCACAATGAAAAAATACATTTTTACAGCCATATCTGCTATTATGATAGCGACCTGCGCCAACAAAAGAGCAGATGAGATTACAAAAGTTGCAGAAAGCTCCAAATTAAAAGAATAGGTATTAGTTTCCATATTCAGTACAGATGCCGTAACCGCTTAACCGGTTGAGAAAAGTGTAAAGGCATCTGTACCAATATGATTCTTCAAAAACATCTTTAACCTTCATGTCACTTGAAACAATTCAAGGCCTTTTCCACAATGTGATGCATGTCGTAGTATTTGTATTCAGCCAGTCTTCCTCCAAAGATGACATTTGTTTCCTTATCGGCTAACGCTTTATACTTTAAATAAAGCGTATTATTCTTTTCATCGTTTACCGGATAATAAGGCTCGCTTCCCTCCGACCATTCCGAACTATATTCTTTCGAAATGACCGTCTTCGGGCATTGCTCCACCTCGGCTCCGAACATTTCGAAATGCTTGTGCTCGATGATTCGCGTATAAGGCACTTCACGCTCGGTATAGTTCACCACGGCATTCCCTTGGTAATTGGGCATATCCAACGTTTCGGTTTCAAAGCGCACGGTGCGGTATTCCAATTTGCCGTATTGATAACCATAAAACTCATCAATTGCCCCGGTAAAGACAATTTTATCCGCCAAGGCTTCCAATTCTTCCCGATGTGCAAAGAAGTCGCATGCCAATCGGGTATCCACCCCTTCCAGCAAACGCTCTATCAGCACATTATATCCGCCGATAGGGATGCCTTGGTATTTATCGTTGAAATAATTATTATCGAACACCATCCGTACCGGAAGACGCTTAATGATAAACGCCGGAAGCTCTGTACATTTCCTGCCCCATTGCTTCTCGGTATATCCTTTTATCAAAGCCTCATAAATGTCTTTCCCAATCAGCAACTGAGCCTGTTCTTCCAAATTACGCGGTTCGGAAGCCCCTTGCTCCTTCATGCGTGATACCGCCTCGGCTCTTTGCTCATCGAGCTTGGCTTTTGCCTCGGCTGGAGTTGTCACGCCCCACATCTGATAGAACGTATTCATATTGAAAGGCAAATTGTACAGCCTTCCTTTATAATTCGCTACGGGCGAATTGGTATAACGGTTGAACTCGACTATCGAGTTCACAAAATCCCATACTTCTTTATTAGACGTATGGAAAATATGTGCGCCGTATTTATGCACATGAATGCCTTCCCGGTCTTCACAATAAAGATTCCCGCCCAACTGAGGGCGTCTGTCTATGACAAGGCATTTCTTGCCCTGCCGTTCCGCCTTATAAGCAAACACAGAGCCGAACAGCCCTGCGCCTACAATCAGATAATCATACGATTTCGGATGCATATTTGTCTTTTTATAAATTAAATCCAATCATTCAAAGATACGGAATATTTTTCAATCCTGCAAATCCTCTTTTTCCACCCAAAGCAACATCACCTTGCGGGTATCCCCCGTTACACAGAACCGATTGTCTATGCGTTCGTTTACCAGCCAAATAATATCTTCTCCCGAACAAACTACATACTGGTTTTCCTTATCGAAACGGGAGAATTTCCGGTCGCGCAGATAATCACGCACCTTCTTAAATCCGCGCATCCCGAACGGGATAAACTTATCTCCCGCTTGCCATTTGCGTAGCGTCAAAGGTCCGGTCACTTTCGAAGCGTCCAGACAAGCGATATGCACATCATACGGTACTTGAAAACCGTCCTTTATTTCTTTTATCTCCCGATGCAACACCCAAGCCGGAATTTCTTCTTCACGCTTCTTGACAATCAAACAATTGCGGTCGCGAAGAACCACGTAATCAGGAGAATAGAACATCCTGCCCGATTCCGCGCCGAGGCTACGGAAAATATCGCGCAATTGTGAGGCATTGAACCCCAACGGGTGAAGCAATTCGAACAACACCGCTTGCGGAGCCGTTTCCTCACGCAGGCGGGTGATAAGAATACGCCCTTCCTTATCTTTTACCCGGGAACAGGCTTCCTGCATTGCCTTACGGTACACCGCATCCACTTCGGAAAGCCTTCGCGCCGTTTCGGCTATTGTTCCGCAAACCGAAGGATTGATTTCCTTCATCATCGGTATCAGATTCAGACGCAGCTTGTTACGGGTAAATTCATCCTTCAGGTTCGTGCTGTCCGTCACATAATCTTGCCTCAACGACGCCAGATAAGCCAAAATATCGGTTCTGCTTTCATCTAACAACGGGCGGACTATCCTTCCGTTTTTCGGAGCAATCCCCTTTAGCCCCTGAATGCCTGTACCGCGAATCAAGTTCAACAAAAAAGTCTCTACGCTATCATCCCGGTGATGGGCTACCCCGATAACTTGTGCCCGCTCTTGTCTACGGATTTCTTCAAACCATGCATAACGCAAATCCCGGGCAGCCATTTCTATCGATACGCGATGCGTTTCCGCATAACTTTCCGTATCAAAACCCTTCACCCGTAAAGGCACATGCAGTTTCGAGCACAACGCCCTCACGAAAGCCTCATCCCTGTCAGACTCGTTTCCGCGCAAATGGAAATTGCAATGGACCGCCACACACGCATATCCCCCGGCAAGCAATACACGCAACAAAGCCACCGAATCGGCTCCGCCGCTCAGTGCCACCACGATTTTATCATTTTTGGCAAACAAGTCCTTTTCGTGGATATACCGGATTACGTTTTGTTGAAACATATCACAAAGATACACATTATAACCGAAGAAACAAACGGCTATCCGGATAATAAGCGACATGCATCTAAGTGAGTTTCCCCTCTCACCCGTATGAAAAGCCTATCCTACCCGTATGAAAAGCCCAACACATCTATATGCAGAAAAGAATGTAACCAATTGCGGAGAAAAATGCAACCAGCTTGCGTTTTATTTAAAAACAATCTAAATAACTTGCATAGCAGAAATCTATCTTATATCTTTGCGCAAAAATAATACAACCATGAGATTATCAGAACTGAAAACAGGTGAAAAAGGAGTCATCATCAAGGTGATGGGACACGGAGGATTCCGCCGGCGCATCATCGAAATGGGCTTCATCAAAGGGAAAACGGTAGAGGTTCTTCTGAACGCTCCGCTAAAAGACCCTATCAAGTATAAGATAATGGGATACGAAATCTCCCTGCGCCGCCAAGAGGCGGAAATGATTGAAGTGGTGGGCGAAGAAGAAGCACGTGCTTCGATAAAGGAAACCGAAGTGCTTAACCCCATAGCCGAAGACATTCCCGTATCGGACGAAAAATTGCGAGAAATAGCGCAAGGCAAGCGGCGCACCATCAATGTGGCACTGGTAGGAAACCCGAATTGCGGGAAAACTTCGCTCTTCAACATCGCTTCGGGAGCGCATGAACACGTGGGAAATTATAGCGGCGTGACGGTAGATGCCAAGGCAGGGCATTTCGAGTTCCAAGGCTATCACTTCCGGTTGGTGGATTTGCCGGGCACCTATTCGCTCTCGGCATATAGCCCCGAAGAACTTTACGTAAGGAAACACATCATCGACCAGACTCCCGATGTCATTATCAACGTGGTAGATGCGGGAAACTTAGAGCGCAACCTGTACCTCACCACCCAACTCATTGATATGAACGTGCGCATGGTGGTGGCGCTCAATATGTATGATGCATTGGAACATAGCGGAAACACACTCAACTACAAAGCCTTAGGACAATTATTGGGCGTGCCCATGGTGCCTACCGTGAGCCGAACGGGACGAGGCATAGATACCTTGTTCCATGTCATTATCGGGCTTTACGAAGGTGCCGACTTTATGGGGCAGAAAGAAGAAATACAAGATGAAGCCTTGCGCGAGTTCCGCAAATGGCACGACCAATATGTGCCCGACCATAAATTCGGAAGCAAAGACGAAGAAGTACACGAGTCCGTTGACGCCAAAAGCTATATCCGCCACATCCACATCAACCACGGCCCGGAACTGGAACGGAGCATCGACGCGGTAAAGAAAGAAATCTGCAAAAACGAAAACATCCGCCACAAATACTCCACCCGTTTCCTTGCCATCAAGCTCTTAGAGAACGATAAAGACATTGAGCAACACGTGATTTCCACCTTGCCCAATGGTGCGGAGGTCATCAAGATACGCGACAAGGAAGCCGAACGCATCCGCCAGGTGATGAACGAGGATAGCGAACAAGCCATCACCGATGCCAAATACGGCTTCATTTCGGGCGCATTGAAAGAAACATATACGGAAAAGAGCCAGGACACCGAAGCCTTTACCCGCGTGGTAGACAGCATCGTGACCCATAAGATTTGGGGATTCCCTATTTTCTTCCTCTTCCTGTATATCATGTTCGAATGTACCTTCACCTTCGGGGCTTACCCGCAAGAATGGATTGAGTGGCTGGTAGGAGCTATCGGTTCATTAGCAGAGACTTACATGCCTGCTGGTCCGCTCAAGGATTTGGTTATCGACGGTATCATCGGAGGTGTGGGAGGCGTCATCGTATTCCTGCCCAACATCCTGTTGCTCTACATCTTCATCTCGTTTATGGAAGATACGGGCTATATGGCACGTGCGGCGTTCATCATGGATAAAATCATGCACAAAATGGGCTTGCACGGCAAATCGTTCATCCCGCTTATCATGGGCTTCGGATGCAACGTGCCCGCCATTATGGCTTCGCGTATCATCGAGAGCCGCAAGGCACGTCTGGTCACCATGCTCATCAATCCGTTGATGTCGTGCAGTGCCCGTCTGCCTATCTACTTAGTATTGATTGGCGCCTTCTTCCCCAACCGTGCCAGCTTAGTATTACTTTCGCTTTATGCCATTGGCATCTTGCTGGCGGTGCTCATGGCACGCATTTTCAGCAAGTTCTTAGTAAAAGGCGAAGACGCTCCATTCGTTATGGAACTCCCCCCCTACCGCATGCCTACGGCAAAATCGGTTGCCCGCCATACGTGGGAGAAAGGGGCGCAATACCTCAAGAAAATGGGAGGCATCATCATGATAGCATCTATCATCATCTGGTTCTTAGGATATTATCCGAACCATAACGCCTACGAAACCACCGCCGAACAACAAGAGAATTCTTATATCGGGCAAATAGGCAAAGCCATTGAACCGGTTATCGAACCCTTAGGATTCGACTGGAAAATGGGCATCGGGCTTTTATCGGGTGTAGGAGCGAAAGAATTAGTAGTTAGTACCTTAGGCGTTCTTTACACCAATGAGGAGGACATCGAGAATGTCAATCTCTCCGAACGCATCCCCATTACGCCTTTAGTAGCCTTCGGCTATATGCTTTTCGTGCTCATCTATTTCCCGTGCATCGCCACGATAGCGGCTATCAAGAACGAATCTGGAAGCTGGAAATGGGCAGCCTTCGCCGCTTGTTACACCACGGCATTGGCATGGGTCGTATCGTTCCTGACGTATCAGATTGGGAAATTATTTATCTAAGAGATTAAACTATGAACCTACAAGATATCCTTGTTTATATCATCGTGCTGCTCTGCGTTGTCTACGCAGGGCGGCACTTCCTGAAGTTCTTTAAGAAGAAAAAAACGGGAGAAAACAGTTGTGGATGCGGGTGTGCGGGATGTGCAGGATGCCCGAAAGAAAAAGGCAGGAAAGCGGATTTATAAACCAATACATCCTGAAAATTAAAGCCTTTAAAAAGAAGCGTCAAACAAAAGATTTTATTACTTTTGTTGTCTAATGTTATAATAACGTCGATTCAGCGATAACCATGGAAAAGAAACCAATGATAGTAAATAGCCACGATGTGGTTTGTGATGCAGAATATACGATGTGGGTGGAAAACATAAAACAATCTTATCGCTCCGCCCAAGCAAACGCTACCCTAAGGGCCAATTATGAAAAGCTAAAATGGAATTGGAATATGGGTGGGGAATTAGTTATTCGCAAAGCAGAAGAACGTTGGGGTAGCGGCGTTGTGGAACAAATTAGCCTTGACTTACAAGCTGAATTTCCTGGGAACAAAGGACTTAGTGCCGACAATCTATGGGCGATGAAACGTTGGTATTCATTCTATGCGGACAAGATACGCAATGAAAAACTTGTACGCAGCGTACAAGAATTATACAGAGTTGATAAAGAAGAAAATACATTAGGAATCGTTTCATTCCCTGATATATTCAGCCTTATCCCATGGGGATATCATCTCGACATTATTAGATTGACGAACACATTGCCAGAAGCTTTGTTTTATATCAAGAAGGTGATAAATGAAGGTTGGAAGCGACCGGCATTGCAACGCTATTTAAAATCCAAGTTATATGATAAACAAGAAGGTGCAATAAGTAATTTCAAAGAACAACTACCTGTACATCAAGCTGAACTTGTACAAGAAATCACAAAAGAAAATTATGACTTCGGATTTGTAGAACTGCCTCCAGATTATACGGAATTAAATCTTGAAATAGCTTTAGAAAAACATATATCCCGTTTTTTGATGGAACTTGGAAATGGCTTTGCGTTTATAGGCAGGCAAAAAGAAATTATAGTAGATGGAGTTAGCCGAAAGATCGACATGCTGTTTTACCATGTGCGCTTACATTGCTATATTGTTGTCGAATTAAAAGCGGTTAGGTTTGCGCCTGAGTTTGCAGGAAAACTTAACTTTTATGTAAATGCGGTAAACGAAATTTTGCGTGGCAAAAACGATAATCCCACAATAGGGCTACTTATTTGTAGTGATATGAAACAAACTGAAGTTCGATATAGCTTTAAAGGATTATCAACTCCTATTGGTGTAGCAACTTATGACAATGTACAGATTGCCGATATTGAACGTGAATTGCCAAGCATAGAACAGCTTCAACAAAAAATTAAACAATTAGAAATGCAGATAAAGGCTCATTCACCAAACAGTCGATGCCCGAAAGAAAAAGACAAAAAGGCGGATTTATAAACCGGAGTTAATCCTGAGTTAATCTGCGTTTAGCTTTCAAGGAAGTCAGGTGATTTCCGTATCTTTGCGGAAACCAAAGACAAAATGAAGATTCATACCCTCTTATATATACTCATCAGCCTGATAATGGCGTACCTGTTTCAAGGATGCAAACACGCTACAAAAGAAACACCCTTACCGGAATTAACACAAGCGGAAGCGGTGATGTTCGAGCGTCCCGATAGTGCGCTGCATATCCTCGAAACCATGCAAAAGCCTGACGCAAGCCACGGGGAGCAACACGCCTTGTGGTGCCTCTTGGTGACGCAAGCCCAATACAAGCAGAGCTTTACGTTCCATTCCGATTCGCTTATCCGCATCGCTTACGAATACTACCGCCCTACCGATAATGCCCGGCGGAAAGCCCTATCGGCACTCTACATGGGCAATGTCAACTACGAGCTGAAGCATATCACGGAAGCCATGAACTATTTTTTAGAGGCTAAAGCGGATATGGAGAAAACCAATGACTACAAGTTGGGCTACTTGGTCATGTCTTCCTTAGGCAACCTGTATGTGTACCGCGACCTGACCGATTATGCTTTGGAAACCTTTCAAGAAGCCTACGATTATGCCGTAAAGGATTCTTGCAAGCGGTATGAAATTTCTTCTTTAAAATATTTAGGCAGAGCGTATGCTGTAAAAGGAAATTACGAGCGTGCCATTCATTCCTACAATCAAGCCATTCAGATACGAGACAGTATACACGAAACATTCCATTCGTTAGAAGGCGAGTTAGCAGATGTTTATCTCACTTTAGGAGAATATGAAAAGGCATTGGCTTTAGAAAAACAAGGAATAAAAAACGATACTACTTCCGCCCAAGATTATTATGGAATAGGAAAAATTTTTCTCTATTTAGAGAAATATGATTCAGCTTATCATTATTTGAATAAAGCCCTGTATACTTCCAATGTATATACGCTTGCAGGAGTGTACGATGCCTTACTATTCCTAAGCCACCAACCTGCTTACCGGAAATATATGGCTGACTTTTGCGATTCTTTGCTATTTTATCAGGATTCTGTATATGCATTGAATAAAAGTGAAACCATCATTGCCTACAAAGAAAAATACAACCATCAAAAACTTATCAATAAAAACCAACGATTAACCTATCAAACTACACGCTTGTTTTTATTGAGTATCATTGCCATGCTCTGCCTGACCGGAGTAATCATTTATTTTTATCTGTATCGGAAAACAATGATACGCCGGAAGAATGCCGAATTGAATCGCTTAATCTCACAAGTGAACGACAACAAACGGCTCATTGCCCAAAACAATACCTACATTGCAGAATTGGAAAGACGAATGGCTGAAAATCAAGAAGCCGCCGAACAAAAGGAAGAGCTACAAGAAAACCTTGCATCACTACAGGAAGAAAACCAAACCCTGCACCAAACCAACGAACGGCTGCAAAACGAAATAGCCATACATAAATCAACGCCTAAAACAGACTCGAATACCGAAGAATTAAACCAACTGAAGTCACACAGAGACCAGCTGTCTACGCTGGTACTCGAAACTCACCCTTATCTCACCGCACTGCATCAAAAGCCCGTATGCCTGAACGATGCGGAACGAAGCCACATCTGCCAATTTACCGACACGATTTATGCCAACTTCAGCAAACGCTTGCTTACGGCTATTCCCTCTTTAAGCGAATACGAGGTGCTGTTTTGCTGCCTGATAAAACTGCATTTTTCTGTTAGCGAGATTGCTACACTCTTAGCCATTTCGCCCGCTTCGGTCTCTACTTCCAAATCCCGACTGAAAAAGAAAATCTATACACACCTTAAGCTTTCTTCCGAAAAAAAGAGCTTCGACAACTGGATTTGGAAGTTCTGAAAAGCAATGTACAGATTGAACAACTCAATTCACCCATAACATTTTGATTTACAGCACTGTTTTTGCTTACCATGTTAAACTGAAATCAAGGTCACTTTCTTGTTGGTTTTATTCATTGTATCTAACTTTGCAACAAACCAAAACGAAAAAAAATGAGAAAAATGAAACTATTGATTGCAAGTTTATTGATTTGCTGTATGCTTCCTGCTTATGGTTATCATAAAAAAGATAATAAACCAACGCATTTTAACGGAAACTGGGAAAGCGAAAACAAAGAACGTAACCTTACAAAACTTCCCATATCCGGCAAAATAACAAATGGTCTTCTTATCTTGACTAATAGCCAACCGGATAGAACTCTATATCTCGAAATTCGAGATGCACAAGGCATTTCTATCTTGACAAAGGAAGTACGCCAAGAGAACTCAGCTTATATAATTATTCCGTTAGATACATTACAAGACGGTGAAGAATATACCCTTATTCTTACCAGTTCAATCGAAGGCGACTACTTAAGTACAATTTTCTAATTCAAACACATTATTATTTAAACCAAACATTCATTTTATGAAAACAAAGAATTTACTTATTGCAGCATTAAGCAGCATTATTACAGGTTTTAGTATGACTTCCTGCAACAATGAAGTTCCAAACACTTCCAGTTCATCTGACGAAGCTTCATCAAGAAGTTTACAAACAGAAGAGGTTCAAAGCGTTTCTTTTATTTACAAAGGCAAAACGTATGAATCTGATTATTTCATGATTAATGATTCTACTATTGGTTACATGAATCCTGAAGTTGAAGAATTAGCAGAAAGTTTTATAGGATAACCTCAGTAAAGATAACAATACAATCGTTTGCATATTAAAAATAAGCTAATGCTTTATTTACGCATAACATTAATCCCATAACAATTACTGAATTTATCCCTTATGACAAAGAATATATTAATATGGGCTTTGCTTTTTCTTTTCTGCTGTTCCAAAGGATATGCTCAAAAAGGCGAATACCAAATCTCCATACAAAGCGGCTACGAAAACTTTCCTCGTTTTTTTAACGACGGATACAATTTTGCGCTCAATTTTAAGCATTACGTAAACAACAGAATGTACGCCGTTGCCAACTTCCATACAGGATTAGCTAATATGCGGCGTGAAGGGCAGATTCTGTCTAATTCCCAAAAGCATTATAATTTAGACAACAAACTCCGTGACTATATGCTGGGCTTCGGAATAGGTGGAGATATATTCCGTAAAAACCGTCACATCGTTTATGCGCAAGCAACGGCAGGATTGGGCACAAGGGACCGGAAAAGAGAAACCATCGGAGAAGACGGAAACGAAGTTAGCTACACGAGCAACCGGACAACATTTGCTCTATCTTTCTCTGCCGGATACGATTACCTGTTAACTGATTGGTTTACCATCGGCATAAACTATACGGGATATCAAATTGGGCGTTATAAAAACACATGCAACTTGAAATTAGGAGTCAACTTCTGACTATACCTAACTAATGAAAACTATTAATTAATGCGATTTTAAACATAAAAGCGTGAAAACCAAAACGCTAATTTTAGGTATGCTTGCGATAGCAAGCGTACCTTTTACATCTTGCTCACAAGATGATGATAATTATGAAGATACAAAGGTTGAATTCGATTTAAAGAAAGGACAAAATAAAATAGAAATTCCGCATCTGAAACCTTATGGCATGAATGATAAAACAACTTCATTCTGTGCATTTACATTGCAAGACACACAGAATTTTTTCGAATTGTTTGAGGATGACAATTATAAAAGTCTGTGTTTCTCTTTCTTAGTCACAATGACAACAAATGTCGGTTTCATTCAAGGAGAAAAAGGATTGGTTACAGGCGGTATGTTTTGCTGTCCTGACCTTAAAAACATTCACGTTAAAGGAACCAAACGTTCATCGTGGAATGACCGGATTACCTCGGTAAGAATCACACAACAGTAACCTACAATGAATTTGTGTATCTATCAAAAAAAGAATCCACAAATTCATCATATGACAGGGACAAGGTAGAAATGATTATCAAGGATTTTATAGAATATTGTTTAATTTTCACCACAAATTAGGGAATAATATCCTCGTTGATATCACTCTACTTTGCTCTCCTTTACATTTAATGCATTTTATACAAATCAAGCATGGTTGAGAAAGTCCAAAAAAACTTATACAATTCCAATAGATGGACAACCTATCCTACACATTGCCTATCTTTGCCACGATATCAATCTAAAAAATTAGCTATGAGAACAAAGTTATTTTTTTGCGCCTTGCTATTAGGCGCATGCACGCTAAGCGTGAGCGCACAAAACGTAACCTTGTCGCCCGAAGCGGGTATTTCAATGTTAAGAAGACCTCCGTACGGAGAAGACTGGAGACCCTCAGCCAAAGTGGGAATCTCTGCTGACTTCAACCTGACCAAGCATTTCTCCATCGAATCGGGACTGTTTTATACCTTCCGCCACTACAAGATTGATGACGGAGGAATCTACAGCAACGAGGATGCCCGATGGGTGGAAACCGTTTCACGAACCCGCCATTTCCTCCAGCTGCCTGTCCTCGCCAAATTCCACTGGCAAGTCAATAAGGACACCAAAGTGTTCTTCGGCGTAGGGCCTTACATCGGGGTATGCCTGAAGACCAAACTGGACGGAAACCAACGGCTCATCGAAGGCACGTTCCCCAACACGATGCAGCAATATTACGACGGATTTGTCTACGGAGAAGACGAATGGGGCAACTCGAACCTGTTCCTGTACGACAAAGACAACAAATTCGACTGGGGCGTAGCAGCGAACATCGGCGTAGAAGTCCGCAACTGGTATACAAAGCTGCAATACGACCTCTCGCTGGGCAAGGAAGGAAAAGGGGGCGTAATCGGTGCCAACTATCATACGCTGACGCTCTCCGCAGGGTATAAATTCCATTTATAATATCGAAAATCCGGTTGCGAAAGTATCCAATAATAAACAGCCCACGATTATTGGATAAATGGCAAAGTATCCAATAATACTTGGGCAACTCACCAATGATGTGCTTTTTATAAATGCAGAGACGCAGAAGCGCGGGATCTCTGCGTTTATAAAAAGCACATCTTCTTTGATGCACACGAAAATCTGCTTACAGCCCGAACAAAGAAGCAAGCCCCTTGTCTACTCCGGAGAATCCCATGAACGCCATGGCAAGCAGACCGGCGGTAACTAAGGCTATGGACATGCCCTGCATGCCTTTCGGGATGTTGACCATGCTCAACTGCTCGCGGATGCCCGCAAAGACTATCAGGGCAAGCGCAAAACCCAAGGCGGTAGAGAAAGCGTAGACTACGCCCGTCAGCAAATCGAAGTCTTTCTGAATGACCAAGATTGCCACACCCAAGATACAGCAGTTGGTGGTAATCAGCGGCAGAAACACGCCCAACGCCTGATACAAGGCGGGCGACACCTTCTTCAGGATGATTTCCACCATCTGCACCAAAGCGGCGATGACGAGGATAAAAGCGATGGTCTGCAAGTAAGCAAGCCCGAAGGGATCGAGCACAAACTTCTGGATGACGTAGGTGACGATGGTGGAGAGCGTCAGCACAAAGGCTACGGCAGCTCCCATACCCATAGCGGTCTCTACTTTCTTCGACACACCCAAGAACGGGCAGATGCCGAGGAATTGCGACAACACAATGTTGTTCACAAAAATGGCGGTGATAAATATCAATATGTATTCCATACTCTTTCGTTTTAAAAGGTTATGCTTTTCTCAACCGGTTGACAATGGCAATGAGGTATCCCAAGGCGATAAAGGCTCCCGGCGCCAGCACGAAGACCAGCATGCCGTATTGCTCGGGCATAATGGAGATGCCGAACAATTTGCCTGTGCCCAAGAACTCGCGCACACCGCCCAGCAAGGTCAATGCGATGGTGAATCCCAGTCCGATACCCAATCCGTCGAAAAGAGAAGCCACCGGAGAGTGCTTGCAGGCAAATGCCTCGGCACGCCCCAGCAGGATGCAGTTGACCACAATCAGCGGAATGAACAGACCCAACGTGGCATAAAGGCCTGGCACATAGGCTTGCATCAGCATCTGCAGGATGGTGACAAACGAAGCGATGACCACCACGAAGATAGGGATGCGCACCATGTCGGGCACAAGGTTCTTGATGGCAGAGATGGCGAAGTTCGAACAGATCAGCACAAACATCGTAGCCAGCCCCATGCCCATACCATTGAGAGCGGACGAAGTAGTGCCCAGCGTAGGACACATACCCAACAAGAGGACAAACGTAGGGTTCTCTTTGACAATTCCGTTTATCAATACTTTCAAGTTATTCATAATCTGCTCCTTTCTTGATTAATGTTGGGGCGACGCACCGCTGGTGCCGTCCACTTGTTCGTTCATATAAGCAGCGTATGCAGCATTTACCGTCTGCAGGAAGGCTCGCGAAGTGATGGTCGATGCGGTAATGGCATCTATCTCGCCTCCGTCCTTGCTCACGCTCAACGGCTTTTCGCCAGGATTTTTCCCGATGATATCCCCTTTGGCTCCCTTCTTGAACCAATCGGCTGCCTTTGAACCCAATCCCGGTGTCTCGGCATGACTCAGCAGGGAATAATCGATGATGTTCCCTTCGGTGTCGAAACCTACCAATACGGTCAACGCACCTCCAAACCCGTTGGCGGAAGCCTCTACGGCAGCCCCTATCGGTTCGCCCCCTTTGGTGGCGGGATATATCTTATAGGCTGTTCCATCAACTTCCACCGTCTCCGCCTCTTCGGCAGGATTGTTGTCGAATCCGGGCACCACCACCGCGATGGCATCACTTAAAGCCTTGGCGTTGGCTTGCGCTATCGGGTCTGCCGTAGCCGCATTCACCCAGCCTAACAGCCCGCCGGCAAGCACAGAGAATCCCGTGAGCGACAAGACCATGTTCTTCAATGATGATTCTAACTTTTTCATTTCTTCAATACCTCCCCATAACGTTTAGGTTTACAATACGTGTTGATGAGCGGCGTAAAGGCGTTCATAATCAAGATAGCGAACGACATGCCTTCGGGATAAGCGCCGAAGGTGCGGATTACTACGGTAAGGAATCCGATGGCCACGCCATAGATAATCATTCCCTTGTGGGTCATCGGCGAAGTGACATAATCGGTCGCCATAAAGATAGCTCCCAACATCAAGCCGCCTGTGAGAAGATGGTATACTGGAGAAGCGTAAACCGGATTAGCCAGGTGCATCAAGCCGGAAAACACGAATACAGTAACGAGGATAGACACCGGAATGTGCCACGAGATGATTTTCTTCCACAACATATAGACCAATCCCAATAACAAGGCACCCGCACTGATTTCGCCCAAACATCCGGCTCCCATCTGGCAACTGTCGGGGATGCCGATCAAGAGGCTCAAGCTGCTTGGCAGGCCGCCCAATACGGAAACGTCGCCCGTCTTGACGGCTTGCTTCATCAATGCCAGCGGGGTAGCTCCGGTTTCGGCATCAAGATAAGCGCCCCACTGACCCGCCTGAGGCCACGAAGTCATCTGCACGGGAAAAGAAATCAAGAGGAACACACGGCCTATCAACGCCGGATTAAACGGGTTGCATCCCAATCCGCCGTAAGTCATCTTACCGATGCCGATAGCCACCAACGCACCAATGATGACAATCCATACAGGCAAGTTGGAAGGCAGGTTGAAAGCCAGCAGCACACCGGTCAGAGCAGCGGAACCGTCCATGATGGTAGTAGCTTCGCGCTTCAGGATGTATTTCGTGATAGCCCATTCGAAGAAAAGACACGCCGCCACCGAAGTCAGGGTGACGACAACAGCCCCCAATCCGAACACAAAGAACGATACAAGCAGAGCAGGCGTCAGCGCAATCAAGACACCATACATATTCTTCTGTATGCTGTCGCCGCTATGCACGTGGGGCGATAAAGATACGATTAGTTTATTTGCCATAACCGTTGACAATAAAAATCACTGTTAATTATTCACTGTTAATTGTTCACTGGTATAATTGTCCGTTACTTCTTGGCATTCCGCGCACGGATAACCGCGCCGACCTTGCCTTTTCCCAAACGGACGTTGTCGAGTATCGGACGATGCGAAGGACACGTGAACTGACACGAGCCACACTCGATGCACGACATAATCATTTCGCGCTCCACCCGTTCCCAGTCGGCGTGCGCCGAGCAAGTGGCAAGCAAATAAGGCTCCAGCCCCATCGGGCAGACACTCACACACTTGGCACACCGGATACACGGTTGGGGAGCGGTGCGTTTCGCTTCCTTGACGTTCATCAGCAAAACGCCCGAACTTCCTTTGCAGATGGGCACATCGGCATTCATCAACGCCTTGCCCATCATCGGCCCTCCCCCGATTATCTTGCCCGTATCTTCGGGCATTCCTCCGGCAGCCTCTATCAATTGGCTCATCGGCGTACCCATGCGGGTCAGGAAATTGGAAGGGTTCTTCAACGACTTGCCCGTGACGGTCACAATGCGTTCGAAGAGCGGTTTGTGCTTTTGCACCGCCTCGTAAACAGCATATACCGTACCTACATTTTGTACAATGGCACCAACGTTAATAGGCAATGCGGGAGGCGCAGACACCTGACGTCCGATAACGGCATCAATCAACTGCTTTTCGCCTCCTTGCGGATATTTCACCTTCAAGGGAACCACCTCGATGCCCGGATAGCTTGCGGCTTTACCGCCCAGCAAGCGGATGGCATCGGGCTTGTTGTTTTCAATGGCAATATAGGCACGATTCACCTTCGCCGCCTTCATCAAGATGCTTACGCCCGCCAATATCTCGTCGGGCTTCTCCAACATCAGCCGATGGTCGGCGGTAAGATAAGGCTCGCACTCCACCGCGTTTACAATGACGCATTCCGCCTTGCATCCCGGAGGGGGAGTCAGCTTGACGTGTGTGGGGAAGCAGGCACCTCCCATTCCCACAATGCCCGCATCTTTAATTCGAGCTACAATCTCTTCGGGAGTGAGGGCGCATTCTTTTACCAATGTACCGCTACGGTCTATAGACTCCTCCCATTCATCGCCTTCCACATCAATATAGATAGCGGGCTTGCGATAGCCGCTGGCATCGATGACGGCATCTACCTTGTTCACTTTCCCCGACACGGAAGAATAGATGGATGCCGAAACAAACCCTCCCGCCTCCGCTATCTTAGTGCCGACCTTCACCACATCGCCTTTCTTTACGATAGGCGTGGCGGGCGCGCCGATATGCTGCGACAAGGGGAACACGGCTTGCCGGGGAAGGGCAAGCGGCTCGATAGGCTTACCCGCCGACAATTTGTTTTCTGCCGGATGTACTCCGCCGATTCTAAATGTCTTCACTTTATCTGTTGTTTTAAGGGTTCTACTTCAGGTTGGGCAGTCGCTTGGACGGACTCCGCTTCCAGCTTCACTTTGCGTGGCGGGAAATTGACGGCGACGATGGCACCCTGCGGGCATTCCATTTCACACTTACGGCACGACTTGCACTTGGCCGGGTCAATATATGCCAAGTTATTCTCCAAGGTGATGGCTCCGAAAGGACATACCTTTACACACTTGCCGCATCCGATACAAGCGGCGGTGCAAGCTTTCCGGGCCACGGCTCCTTTGTCTTTGTTGACACACTGCACATACACGCGACGGTTGTTCTTACCTTTGGGACGAATCTCAATGATATTCCGCGGGCAAGCCTTGGCGCACGCCCCGCACGCCGTACATTTCTCTTCATCCACTTCGGGCAATCCCGTTTCAGGGTTCATGCGGATTGCGCCGAACGGACATGCCGACACACAATCGCCGCACCCCAAGCATCCGAAGAAACATCCCGTCTCACCCCCGCAAACAGAATGAGCCACTGCACACGAGCGCACCCCGTCGTATTGCGTAAGTTTCGGGCGATTGGCACATGAGCCGTTACACCTCACCACCGCCACCTTAGGCTCGGAAGCCTCGACTTTCAGCCCTAAGATATCGGCCACTTTCTCCATCGTAGGTTGTCCGCCTACCGGACAGAGTTTTCCTTCCAACGAACCGGCTTTCACGCACGCGGCGGCAAAACCGGAACATCCGGGATACCCACATCCTCCACAGTTGGCTTGGGGCAGCACTTCGGCCACCCGAGCTATCCGCGGGTCTTCATACACGGCAAATTTCTTCGAAGCCACATACAGGATAACGGCAGATACCAATCCGATGACTCCCAATGAAATTACCGCTACTAAAATCAGATTCATAAGTATAAAGTTAGTTGTTGATATTATAATACTGTTTCCAAGGTAAAGACAAACGAACGGCCAATCCGCTTACGGCATATATATATAATAAGGTAATAGGGAACCAATGCACCGAGAGCTATAAAGGCAGCCCCGGCTTCACTTCCCGTCAAACGCAAACCGATAACAAGCCCCACAAGCAGAATCAAAAAAGGAATCACGAAAGCAAGCAAAACCGCTTTCATGCCCATCGAAGCGGTAGCTACAATCCATACTTGCTCGCCTACCTGATACGGCACGCCTTCCCGATTGTACACATCGATAGTCTTTTCTTTCGATTCTGAAACGCGGCAATGCGCTTTCGCGCCACAAGAAGCACAAGCGGAAGTCTGCGTGATTCTCACTTTCAAGCGAGAACCGTCTATACTTTCCACAATACCCAGGTGTTTTATGTTGTTCGTCATATTTTGCAAAGTCAACATTACAATATGAGGCAAAAATACGATAAAATTTAGTTTATAAATAAAATTAACGGGGATTTATCTGCTAAAAAAAGTAAAATCGGAAAGGTACAAACTATTTCTCCCGACACATCGTGCTTCGCATAGGCTCATCAAACGCAAAGACACTTCCCTACAATAATAGTTTCCGGTTGTTTTCACAGGATGAAACACTTGTTTTCACCAGTCGAAACTAAAATTTTCCCGCATGAAAACAAAAAGGACATCCGGCCACATCACCCAACGTGACCCGATGTCCCATATATGCATTATATCCACGGTCTTCTATATCATTCTTCCGCCTGTTCCGCTTCCTCTACCTTACGGGTTACAAACTTCAGCTTCAGATTGGCCTCATTCTGTTGCTTGCGGATTTCTTCCATCGCCGAAAGGATACGCGCCAAATCACTGACCGCGGCTACAGCCTTTACATCATCGCGCCGCATCGTGGTCCGATAATTCCGGTCTCCGATAAACTCCAAACGGAAAAGACGTTTATCGCGATTGGCTACGATAAAAGCGGCCACTCCCCCATCATCTTTACCGACACGGTAATCGGCTTTCTCGATAGGACGCCCTAAATCGGTTGTCTCATAACTATCCGGCGACGGCTGCGTTTGAGCAAACGTATCCCCATCGACACTGACTTTTACCGCCGTATGATGAATGCTTCCCCCGGCACAATAGATGGAAGTAAGCGACATCTCGCCCCGTTCGTTCACCTGTGCGCGAAGGAACGAACGCCCGATGTTCTTTTCCACCACCTGCGTAGGATAGAAATAATTGCCTATCTCCTGGTAAGCGGTATCTTTTTCTAATACAAATTGCCCCTTGACCGAGTCGAGCGCTTGCCGCTTCACCTGCATCATGCTATCCAGATAGGCGAGCGTCTTACGCTGCTCGTGCAAATCTACCTGCTGCATCAGACGGATGCCTGCCTTACGCACCTCTACCGCTTTGGGATAAAGCGTACGGATACTGTCTATCTGCAACTTAGCCAAGCTATAGTTCTCCGAAGCGAAAGACGCTTCCGCCCGCTGAAACAATGCCTCGGCTTTCTTCGAATCGCCGTTGCATCCCGAAAGGAATGCCAACAAACATACGGCTGTCCCGATTATCTTTTTCATACGTATTGGTTTTATTCCATATCTTGACAAATCACGAAACAAAAATACAATTTAATCGGTTCATATCCGCTAAAGCTCCTGTTTTTTTTGTAATTTTGCACCCTATTTACAGGTTTTGAACACAAAAGACGAAACGAAAACGCATAGAGACGATGAATCTGAAAGAACATTTTACCGACAAAATATTCAAACTGATTTCTAAAACCGCCGACGAACTGGGACTGGAATGTTATGCCGTAGGAGGCTACGTGCGCGACATATTCCTCAACCGCCCCTCGAAAGACATCGACATCGTGGTGATAGGCAGCGGTATCGAAGCAGCAAAAGCCTTTGGCAAGAAGTTAGGGCCGAAAGCGCACGTATCTGTATTTCATAACTTCGGAACTGCACAAGTGAAGTTTTTCGAAACAGAAGTGGAATTCGTAGGAGCACGCAAAGAATCGTACAGCCACGACAGCCGCAAACCCATCGTAGAGAACGGCACGTTGGAAGACGACCAAAACCGGCGCGACTTCACCATCAACGCAATGGCGGTATGCCTGAACCAAGCTCGCTTCGGCGAATTGGTAGACCCATTCGGCGGACTGGAAGACCTGAAGCAACGCATCATCCGCACTCCGCTCGATCCGGACATCACGTTCAGCGATGACCCATTGCGCATGATGCGGTGCATCCGTTTCGCCACCCAGCTGAATTTCTACATCGAAGACGAGACTTTCAACGCTTTAGAACGCAACCGCGAACGAATCAAAATCATCTCGTACGAACGCATCAAGGACGAACTGAACAAAATCCTACTCTCTCCCGTACCATCGAAAGGTTTCGTCGACTTAGACCGCTGCGGCCTATTAGGACTGATTTTCCCAGAACTGACCGCCCTGCAAGGGGTAGAAGTACGCAACGGACGCGGACACAAAGACAACTTTTACCATACTTTAGAGGTGGTAGACAACATCGCAAAAGTATCGGATAACCTTTGGCTACGCTGGGCCACCCTGCTGCACGACATCGGCAAGCCGCGCACCAAACGCTGGGACCCGCGTTTAGGGTGGACTTTCCATAACCATAATTATGTAGGAGAAAAAATGGTGCCCGAAATCTTCCGCCGGATGAAATTGCCGATGAACGAAAAGATGAAATACGTACAAAAGCTGGTAGGGCTGCACATGCGCCCCATCGTGATAGCCGATGACGTAGTGACCGACTCGGCAGTACGCCGCCTGCTTTTCGAAGCCGGAGATGACATCGACGACCTGATGACGCTCTGCGAAGCGGATATCACATCGAAGAACGAAGCACGCAAACAGCGTTTCCTTGACAACTTCAAATTGGTACGCCAAAAGCTGAAAGACTTAGAAGAGAAAGACCGCATCCGCAATTTCCAACCTCCAGTAGACGGAGGGGAAATCATGCGTGTCTTCAATCTGCATCCGTGCCGGGAAATAGGCGAGCTGAAAAGTGCGATAAAAGACGCCATCCTCGACGGAATCATCCCCAACGAACACGATGCCGCCTTCCGCTTCATGCTGGAGAAAGCTGAAGAAATGGGGATGAAGCCGGTAAACTTATAAAGAGACACCCCAACCAAACGACGGGTGTCTGTCTGCGTTAATCCACACAAGCCAGACACCCATTCCTGTAAAAATACAAACTAAACGAAAACATTGGCCACCATACGAAACACACCGCTTATTTTCAGGGAAAACCTCCAATCTACCGCAGAAAGGGAAAAGATGTGAAAAACCATTGAATTATCCAACAAGAAAAGTTGATTATAAATTAAGTTTCCCAACAAATGCAGTTATAAGCACCCGTAGAGCCATTTTTTATTTCTAAAGTTATCCAATTTAGACAACTCGCGAAAAATTGATTTTCACCGAATGCGCCAAATCATTACCTTTGCAAACGTTTGTTCAACCCCCTAAAACCAAAACCTATGAACGTAGCTGACATTTGCATCATCAAACGGGACGGAAAGCGGGAAAGCTTTTCGGCATCCAAGATTTCGAACGCCATCGGGAAAGCCTTTCAGGCTACCGGAATAGAGTCGCACGAACGGCTAATCGATGAAATCACCCAACGGGTCATTGACCGTTTCGACCATCCGACTTTGAACGTGGAAGAAATTCAAGACCTCGTAGAGAACGAACTGATGAAAGTGCAGCCCGAAGTGGCGAAAAAATACATCATCTACCGCCAATGGCGGAACACCGAGCGTGAACGCAAGACACAAATGAAACACATTATGGACGGAATCGTAGCGATAGACAAAAACGATGTAAACCTGAGCAACGCCAACATGTCGAGCCATACACCCGCCGGACAGATGATGACTTTCGCTTCGGAAGTCACCAAAGACTATACGTATAAATACCTCTTGCCCAAGCAATATGCAGAGGCACACCGTATGGGAGATATCCACATCCATGACTTGGATTATTATCCTACCAAGACTACCACATGCATCCAGTATGATTTGGACGACTTGTTCGAGCGCGGCTTCCACACGAAGAACGGAAGCATCCGCACGCCCCAGTCTATCCAAAGCTACGCCACGCTGGCGACCATCATCTTCCAAACTAACCAAAACGAGCAGCACGGAGGTCAGGCTATCCCTGCCTTCGACTTCTTCATGGCGAAAGGTGTATTGAAAAGCTACCAAAAAGCTATCGTGACAGGCATCGCTTTCTATATGGAAATGAAAGGAAATGCTGTCGATGAAAAAGCTTTAGCGGCGCAAGTGCACACCCATTTGGTATCCATCGAACCAGCAAAAGAAGCTCAGACTACATTCCTTGCCGCACTGGCAGGCCAAAGCATCTTACTCAGCGAGGAAGAGTTGGCTCATATCCTGCACTCCGCCCACAAGCAAGTGCGCAAAGACACGCACCAAGCTATGGAGGGATTCATCCACAACCTGAACACGATGCACTCACGCGGAGGCAATCAGGTGGTGTTCAGTTCCATCAATTACGGAACGGACACCTCCCCCGAAGGACGGATGGTCATCGAAGAGTTGCTAAAAGCCACGGTGGAAGGACTGGGTACACAAGGAGAAGTGCCGGTATTCCCCATCCAAATCTTTAAGATAAAGGACGGCGTATCCTATTCGGAAGCCGACTACCAAAAGGCGATAACCAACTTTGAAGCGGCCCTGAACGGAGGAATGATTTTCGAGACTCCCAACTTCGACCTCTTCCTGAAAGCCTGCCGCACCACGGCCAAAGCCCTCTTCCCTAACTTCATGTTCCTCGACACTCCGTTCAATCGGAACGAAAAGTGGGACAAGAACGACCCGAAACGGTACCGCTACGAACTGGCGACCATGGGATGCCGCACCCGTGTGTTCGAAAACCTGAACGGCGAAAAGACCAGCTTGGGGCGAGGCAACCTTTCGTTTACTACAATGAACCTGCCCCGCCTTGCCATCGAAGCACGCCAGGAAGCGGAACGCACGGTAGGAACCCAAAATCAGGAAATGACGGAACAATGCGCCAAGAAATTGTTCCTGCAATCGGTACACCGAATGGCGGAATTCATCGGCGAACAACTGTATGTGCGTTACCAATACCAACGCACCGCCCTCGCCCGCCAATTCCCCTTCATGATGAGCAACGACGTATGGAAAGGCGGAGGCAAATTGACCCCGAACGATGAAGTGGGTGACGTTCTGAAACAAGGCACCTTGGGCATCGGCTTCATCGGCGGACACAACGCGATGGCAGCCCTCTACGGAGAAGGGCACGGGCACAACCGCAAGGCATGGAATACGCTCTACGAAGCGGTAGAGGAAATGAACCGCGTAGCGGATAAGCTGAAACTGAAATACGGCTTGAACTATTCGGTATTGGCAACGCCTGCCGAGGGGCTTTCGGGACGGTTCACCCGCATCGACCGCAAGAAATACGGCATCATACCCGGTGTGACCGACCGCGATTATTACGTCAACTCATTCCACGTAGATGTGAAAGAACACATCAGCATTGTGGAAAAAATCAAGTGCGAAGCCCCTTTCCATGCCTTGACCCGCGGCGGACACATCACGTATGTAGAACTGGACGGCGAAGCGCAAAAAAACGTGCGCGCCATCGCTAAAATCGTCAAGGTCATGCACGACGAGGGTATCGGATACGGTTCCATCAACCATCCGGTAGACACCTGCCATAATTGCGGCTATCGGGGAGTCATCTACGACAAGTGCCCGATATGCAACAGCGAGAACATCCTCCGTATGCGACGCATCACCGGCTATCTTACCGGAGACCTGAACAGTTGGAATTCGGCCAAACGCGCCGAAGAACGCGACCGCGTAAAACACCATTAAGCAATTAAGTAAGTGTACAAAATTAAGTGATATGATGAAGAAACGCAGATTTTCGCAGATTCACGCAGATTGAATTTATTATTTGCGAAAATCTACGTGAATCTGCGTTTCCCAACAGACACTTGATATAAGCTTAATTATGAACAGCTACTTAATAATGAATAGTCCATAGCGGTGTATTCCCTTCCTTAACTATTCATTATTAACTATTAACCTTCAAGAGCCATGCTCCATTATCTATACACATACCCCGAAACCATTGTGGACGGCGAGGGCATCCGGTTTTCCATTTACCTTGCCGGATGCAGCCATCATTGCCAAGGATGCCATAACCCCGAATCCTGGAATCCTTTGGCTGGTTCTCCTTTAACCGATACGGTGATTGACGATATGATTGCTCAAATCAACGCTAACCCCCTATTGGACGGCATCACTTTTTCCGGAGGAGACCCGTTCTATAATCCGGAAGCCTTCCTACCCGTTATCCGGAAATTCCACGAACAAACCGGACTGAACATTTGGTGCTACACCGGATACACCTACGAAGAATTGCTCGCCGACCCGCTCCGCCATCCCATTCTTACTTACATCGATGTTTTAGTGGACGGCAAGTTCGACAAGTCGCTTTACTCTCCACGCCTGGAATTCCGCGGAAGCAGCAACCAGCGAATCCTGAATCTAAAAGGAGCGTTTTAACAATTCAGACAAAGCACACACATTAAAGTTGCGTTTTAAGCAAGTACAATCTGAAGAATAGAATCTGCCTTTCTCTCATAAACGCACACCGTTATCGTACACGAAATGCCATTTTCGCAATATAAAAGCCTATTTCTAGACATATTACAAGACTTATGAGATGATTTACATCAAGAAATATAGCATTTTTTATAATAATTCCATCATGCTTATTGCATATACAAGAAAAAGCCATACCTTTGCATTGTGGTTGTGAAACCAGTAAGCACAAACTAATAGGTATTAGACAACATATAATAACATTAAGAAGGTAAAAGATTCAAAGCAAAAGAAAAAGGTATTAGATTAAGGTATTTAGATGTTTTTGTTTTTTAGGTATTAGTAGAAAAGGTTAGTTTTCAGGAATTACATCCAATAGGTGAAATTAGTTTTGCTTTGAGGTAAAAAGAAAAGGTAAAAAGGATAACAACAAACACAAACAACTGAATGAAGATGAGACAAGAACCCTATTAATGGGGGTTCTTTCAGAAGTCGGCGGTGTTCATAAACAGATGAATATCGCTTTTTTTATGTCTGCACGCCAAAGAAAATATACTAAAAAACCGGAACTATGCATCACACACAGATTCCGGCTTTCTCACTTTATTTATCTATTAAACAACAGGTAGAGAGTATTTACATATCTCACGCCATACAAAGCAACTTATTTATCGTCATTTACTTCCAGACAAAACAGAAGACTTTACAGGAACCATTCCGGTACGTGCATACACATACCCTGTCCATTCTACGGTCTGCCCATCCCATAAAATCTTCGCTACTTGATTGAACTCTTTGGTGTACACCCTGTCCGACTTCAAGTCATAAAACGCAAAATAGCCGTATTTCCCGTCTTTCACTTTCTTTAAATATTCCTCGTTGACAGAAACCGCCTTCATACCGCCCGTAGCGTCTAATCCGCTCAACGTTATGGCATACGGAGCTTCGATAGAATTACTCAGTTCTTGCTGCCTATATTCATCAAAAGCACCATACGCTCCATATACGGCATAATCTATCAAGTCCTCCACATGCGCTCCAGCCGGCTGGTCATCATCGGTATACCAATAGATACCGAAAGTACTTTCACCTTTCGGCAACAATTCACGGCAGGCTTCCATTAACTTGGTATAATTAGCGCTCGTGCATTCACCAGCCGAGGCCACGACATTCGGCCCCGATACCGCACTTCCCTTGAAATTATTTTCCGCATACGATGAATACTCATCATCAAAGTCAAAGCCATCGAAACCGTAAATGTCTGCATACATTTTCAACTCTTTGGCAAATGCCTTTGCGCCTTCCTCACTCAGGCTACGCATCCCAGCATCGTCATGATTACCCAGTATAGACAAATGTACCTTGATGCCTTTCGCCTGCAACGGACGGATGATTTCATCGGCATGACGCAAGACAAAAGCCACTTGGTCATTACAATGGATATAAGGTTTTCCCTCCGGATTAAGGTTTATATTCGCCGCAAACACACTCACTATATCAAAAAACGGCTTACCGTCCGATAAAGTATATTCTCCCGCATTCAACGGATTCTCATTGTTTACCTCTATATAACATAAGTTCTTCAACGGTTTATCATACACCGGGACATTCATCTCAGCTACCCGGTAAACAAATGGTTCACTCTTTATGCCACATTTCCCGAAAGTAGCTGTAATAGCCACGGCATCACCGTTTCCACCCGCCGGGATACGTACCGCTACATAATCCGACCGACACTGACCTGCAGGGATAACCGCTTTCCCGCCATTAGCCAACTCCGCTCTGCTATACGTGGCATAAGCACAATCATTCGCTTCATTATAATCTGCCAATGCCGCATCACTGATTGCAAAAGCCACCTGCATATCCGTATCCGCAGCCTCAGGCAACTCAACGCAAACATAGCCTGTGGCTTCCCTGCCATTGCGCACAGTCAGTGTAGTACCCATCCCGGCACCAGCGGCCGAACGAACCACACCTGTCACGGCATCCGCGTCATCCATCCAAACATTCTCCACTTCGACACATCGAGATTCCGCTACCGCAAATTGGCACGGCATCACGGCAAGCGTAGACAACGCCCATACCCGAAATAAAAATCCACAAGATTTTCCGCTTCTCATACTCGTTTTTTAAGGTCTCACATTAAGTTAGGGTTAGTTTATTAAAATACTTTTGCTACATCTACGTCGTAGATAAACAAAATCATTTATATAACAAACCTATAAGGCAAAACACTTACCCGTATTCCCGTTTTTTTTCATTCTCTACTAGTGAACTGGAGCCTACGAAATAAAGTTATATATAATAGGTATAGGGAAATCCCCTGCAAACAGTGACAAGTTTGCAGGGGATTTTCGTTACCCCCGCACCTTCTGGTAGTATTCCGACGGCGTAACGCCCTCCTGCTTCTTGAACATCCGGCTGAAGTGCTGGGGATATTCGAAGCCGAGGCGGTCGGACACTTGGGAGACGGTTTCCCCTGCCGCAAGGCCGTTCTTGGCAAGCTGGATGACGAACAGGCGGATGTGGTTGCTCGCCGCGTCTCCGGTGGTTTTCTTGATGACATTCTTTACCACTTTCCTTGATGTATCCTGTCTTTGATATTGATTGCTTTCTGGCGGGGCAGGAAGGCATTAGGAGCAGGGTAGCCGATGCTGAGAAGACAGATGAATTCGTAGCCCGCAGGTGCACCCACGATTTCCTTTATCTTTTCAGCTTCATCGGCTACTGGGATGTGAAACGTGGCTCCCAGCCCTTCGGCAGTGGCGGCAAGCAGCATATTCTCCAAGGCGCACCAAGCAGAGGCAAAGTAGTTGAGCGAACTTTGCTCTGTGGGCTTCAGCAGAGGAACTGTCAACTGGCGATAGAAAGGCAGGATAAGCAGCCCGCTTTCTATTAACATCTTTTGTTGTCTGGGTAATGCCTTTTCAAACATTTCCATTTTGTCTTTGTCGCCAGACTCGTCCACTTCGCTCACCAGTTCCTTGAATGCTGGCATATTCTTTGCCAACGGCGCGATGACTTTGGCTATGTCCTCTTTCCCGCGCACTACCACAAACTCAAACTGCCGTAAATGGTCGTTGGTCGGGGCTTTGAATGCTGCACTGATTACACGGTTCAGAATCTCGTCACTTACTTTCTCATCGGTGAAGTCGCGATAGGTGCGACGCTTCTCCAAAACTTCATATAAATCCATATTCATTCGTTGTTTAATGTTTACGCAAGCAAAGTTAGGGTGTTTAATTGTATCTGATTTGCTTTATTGTATGATAGATTTGTCGTAGATTTGTATCTGCTTATACAAACAGATTCTTATGGATGATATTGTAATACCTTACTGCGTTCCGGAACAAGAAGAACATTCGTTTTTCTTCATTGACCAACGCATCAAGATAGAACTCGAAGCTAAATTGCACCGGCACGAGGCGTGGGAGTTGTATTATGTCGTACACGGTTACGGAAACCGAATGGCGGGCGATACCCTTCAGCCCTTTACTGCCGGCGATGTTGCCTTATTGCCTCCGTCCATGCCTCATCGCTGGATTTACGAGCCTGAGTCAGCGGATGCGGACGGTTGTATCCGCTACTTGATGGTTGCCTTCAGTCCCGATTTGATACAACGGTGCATCAGTGTGTTTCCCGAAGTGAGGAACAGGCTTTCTGGTATGGCGTTTCCTGCAAATGCGATGACGTTCGGTTCCCGGAGTTCTGCCATTATCCGCAAAGCCATGTTTGATATGAATGGCATGGACGAGTTGGGGCGTTTATGCGAAATGCTGCGTCTGCTTCCTTTCATCTTTACGACCTCCGACTATTCTTTTGCCGGAAAACCTATGCGCATAGAGCGGGACGTGCGCCGGATGCTGCACATCAACACTTATGTAATGGCACATTATGTGCATCCCATTGCGTTGGACGACATTGCCGCCGAGGTCGGAATGAACCGTTCGGCTTTCTGTTCCTACTTCAAGCAGAAAAAAGGGATGACCTTCTCGCAATTTGTTACTCAATATCGGCTGAACACGGCTTGTGAGCTATTGAAACATTCACAAAAGTCGGTGTCCGAAATATGCTATCTTGTAGGCTTTAATGATGTGCCGCATTTCGTGCGGGTATTTACAAAGGAAAAAGGAATGCCACCGGGGAAGTTCCGAAAGGTACATACTGCCATCAAATAGCAACAAATCCGTAAAAATGGTACGCTTTCCCCATTTATGGTTACAACGTTCTTCCTTGTTCCAGTGTAACTTTGTATCGGACAAAAGAGAATAACCATGAGGAAAGCAATCGTAATAATCGCTCTCGCACTGGCAGGAAGCCTGTCCGCGACGGCACAAACAACAGACAATATGAATAGAATCGAAGTATGCAAGCAGAATTATCACACCCTGTTCGGCGGTGAAGCCCTGACCGGACAGGGCACAGACCCGGAAATGATGGACATCCTCCAGAAGTTCATCTTTGGTGAAGTATTCCAGACGGGCAACCTTACGCTGAAACAGCGCGAAATGATTACCTGCATCACCCTTGCTACGATGCAGACGCTCCCGCAACTGAAAGCCCATGCAGGTGCGGCACTCAATGTGGGCGTCACCCCGGAGGAACTGCGCGAGGTGATGTATCTTACCGCCCCGTTCATCGGCTTTCCCAAGATGCTGAATGCCGTGGGCGCGGTGAACGAGGTGTTCAAGGAGCGTGGCATCTCCCTGCCTTTGGAAAAGCAAGGCACGGTAACAGAAGAAACACGCCACGAGACGGGCAAAGCCATTCAGGACAAGCTCTATCCCGGCGGCATCGCCTCGGTGATGGAAGGCGTGCCCGGCAACATGGGCAAGGACGTGGAGCAGTTTCTCACGGACTATTTCTTCGGCGAGATATACAGCCGCGGCGCACTCGACTTGCCAACGCGCGAGTTGTTGGGCTATTGCGTATTGACCACCTTGGAAGCCGAGAGCCAGCTCCATTCGCACTATCACGGAAACATCAACGCCGGCAACTCGCCCGAAACATTGACCGCTGCCGTCATCCAGTGCCTGCCCTACATCGGCTTCCCTGCCGCTATCAAGGCATTGCGCATCATCAAAGAGGAATATGCCATAAAATAACTGATTTATGAACAAGATTATGTTGACATTGGCAGCGGTAATGACCATGAGCTTTGCCGCCTGCGCCCAAAACAAAGGAGAAAAGAATATGCAAACCGAAAACAAACCGTTGGTCGTGTATTTTTCCGCCACCGGCACGA
>CASFRN010000068.1 GCA_949296855.1 uncultured Bacteroides sp.
AGGACATGATATGCGCTACGCCATCGACTCGCGCAAGCTGCAGCGTGAACTGGGTTGGGAGCCGAGCCTGCAATTCGAGGAAGGCATCGAGAAGACCGTGCGTTGGTATTTGGATAACCAGGCGTGGATGGACAACGTGACAAGCGGCGGTTATCAGAAGTATTACGACGAGATGTACAAGGATAAATAGTTCCCGAAGGAGAAAAATACAAGAAATGACGTGGGTAGACATGGGTATGTTTATCCACGTCGTTTTTTTATGTCTACGGTAAGTATCGCTATAGAATTTCCCCGATTCGCATAAATTAATAGACTTGTGCTTCTTTTTTTCTGATAAATCCGTATCTTTGTGCGCATTTAATGGATTTAAAATTAATAATTAAAGATAAAGCAAAATGGCACAAGAAGACGTTTTCAAGAAATTGGTTTCGCATTGCAAGGAATACGGTTTTGTTTTCCCTTCGAGTGAGATATACGACGGACTGGGAGCCGTGTACGACTACGGACAGAATGGTGTGGAACTGAAAAACAATATCAAACAATATTGGTGGCAGAGCATGGTGCTCTTGCACGAGAACATCGTGGGAATCGACTCGGCAATCTTTATGCACCCCACCATTTGGAAGGCATCGGGGCACGTGGATGCGTTCAACGACCCTTTGATTGATAACCGTGATTCGAAAAAGCGTTATCGTGCCGACGTGTTGATTGAAGACCAGATTGCGAAATACGACGAGAAAATCAATAAGGAAGTGGCAAAAGCCGCCAAGAAATACGGTGATGCGTTCAATGAGCAAGAGTTCCGCTCGACCAATGCCCGCGTATTGGAGCATCAGGCTAAGCGTGATGCGCTGCACGAACGTTATACGCAGGCGATGAACGCCGGACCGGACTTGAACGAACTCCGCCAAATTATCTTAGATGAAGAAATCGTATGCCCTATCTCGGGCACGAAGAACTGGACTGAAGTGCGCCAGTTTAATCTGATGTTCTCTACTGAAATGGGTTCTACCGCCGATGGTTCGATGAAAGTGTATCTTCGTCCGGAAACGGCTCAAGGTATTTTCGTAAATTACCTGAACGTGCAGAAGACGGGACGTATGAAAATCCCCTTTGGTATCGCTCAGATAGGTAAGGCATTCCGTAATGAAATTGTGGCACGCCAGTTCATCTTCCGTATGCGTGAGTTCGAACAGATGGAAATGCAGTTCTTCGTGAAGCCGGGCACCGAACTCGACTGGTTTAAGAAATGGAAGGAAATCCGCTTGAAATGGCACAAGGCATTGGGCTTCGGCGATGACCATTACCGTTATCACGATCACGAGAAGTTGGCTCACTATGCCAATGCCGCTACCGACATCGAGTTCTTGATGCCGTTCGGATTCAAGGAAGTGGAAGGTATCCACTCGCGTACGAACTTCGACTTGAGCCAGCACGAGAAGTTCTCGGGCAAGAGCATCAAGTATTTCGACCCTGAAATCAACGAATCTTATACTCCGTATGTTATTGAGACTTCTATCGGTGTCGACCGTATGTTCTTGAGCGTGATGAGCGCATCGTATAAAGAAGAGAAGTTGGAGAACGGTGAGACTCGTGTAGTATTGAAGCTCCCTGCAGCCTTGGCTCCGGTGAAACTTGCCGTCATGCCGTTGGTGAAGAAAGACGGTCTGCCCGAAAAGGCACGCGAGATTATGGACGACCTGAAGTTCCATTTTCATTGCCAATACGATGAAAAAGATTCTATCGGCAAGCGTTACCGCCGTCAGGATGCTATCGGTACTCCGTATTGCGTAACGGTAGACCATCAGACCTTGGAAGATAATTGCGTGACCTTGCGTAACCGTGACACGATGGAGCAGGAACGTGTGGCTATTGCCGACCTGAACAGCATTATTGCCGACAAGGTTAGCATCACCAGTCTTTTGAAAACATTGCAATAATGAGAATGTGGATGAATAAGAACTACAGTTGGTTAGGATTTTTGGGCGTATTGCTGTGTGTCTTTGTTTCGTGTAGCGAAGACACGCCTGTTGCCGACCCGTATGCCAACTGGGAGGCACGTAACGTGGCGTATATCGATTCCGTCGCTAATGTAGCCGCTAATCCTCCTGCGGGGGAACGTTGGTTCCGTTACGAGAATTACAAGATTCAAAATGAAGGGATGGGAACTGACCTGACGCTGACGAATGCGGACTATGTATATGTGAAAGATTTAACTGATGCAAATGCTGAGTTAGGCGAGATACCGCTTTCTACCGATACGGTGTTGGTGCACTATCGGGGATGGCTGATAAACGGAACCGTATTTGACCAAAGCTATAATGGAGATTGGGATGCGGATATTCATACTCCTGTTTCGTTTGTTGTGTGTGGAGCGGATAGCTATGGAAATCAGTCAGGAGTGATAACAGGTTGGGCTACAGCTTTGCTTCATATGCACGAAGGTGAACATTGGGAAGTTTACATACCTTATCAGATGGCATATGGAGAATCGGGAAGCGGTTCTGTCCGCGGTTATTCCACATTGGCGTTTGATATACACTTGGAAAAGGTAATTCATCCCAAAGGGCCGGATGACCGAAGTAGAAAGACTTTGAAATGAAGAATGAAGAACTAAGAATGAAGAATTGTAAACATACACTTATTCTCCATTCTTAGTTCTTCATTTATTGATTATTCTTCGAGCAGTTTTACCGCATCTACATATTGTGCGATACCTGCAGCTACTTGTTTGGCTGCTTTCATTGCCAATACTACGGTATGAGGACGATGGACTACATCGCCTCCGGCGAATACACCTTTGCGTGTGGTCATGCCGTAGGGACGTTCTTTTATGATAACATAGCCCGTTTCGTCTACATCAATGCCTGTAGTGGTCGATACGATACGGTTAGCCGGACGCGAGCCAATGGCAAGCAATACCCGGTCGAAAGGCAAGTCTTGGATTCCTTCAGGCGTTTCGGCACGGATGCCCGTTACTTTTCCTTCTTCATCTCCCAAAAATTCTTTGGTTGATGTTTTCCACATAAATTTCACGCCTTCTTTTACCGCTTCTTGATATTCGCTCGGAATGGCACTCATATCAGCTTCTGTGCGGTGATAGAGTACCGTTACGCTAGAGGCTCCCATGCGGATAGAGGTGCGTGCGGCATCCATCGCTACATTTCCACATCCGATAACCGCTACCCGGTCACCTTCTTTCAAAGGTACGGCATCACGGTTGATGACATTTTGATTAAAGATGCTTACCATATGGAGTAAATAAGAAGATTGGATAATGCCACGGAATTTGCTTCCGGGTACATCTAATGATTTAGGAAGTGCCGTTCCTGTTCCGATGAAGATAGCATCGTAGCCTTGTTCAAACATCTGGTCTACGGTAATGTCTTTCCCTACGAGGCAATTCAAGACGAAATTGACGCCCAACGCTTCTATTTTCTTGATTTCCTTTGTTACCACGGCTTTCGGAAGACGGTATTCAGGGATGCCGTACATCAGGACGCCGCCCGCTTCGCTTTGTCCTTCGAAGATAGTGACGTTGAATCCTTGGCGTGCCAAGTCACCCGCTACGGTAAGTCCTGCGGGTCCTGAACCGATAACGGCGATTTTGCCACGTGTCTTTTGCGGAAGTTTTTCACGTATCAGGTTCATTTCTGTATCGAAGTCGGCTATGAAGCGTTCCAACTTGCCTATCTGGATGCCTTTTCCTTTGGCATAAAGCACACAATGTCCTTGGCATTGTTTTTCGTGAGGGCATACACGTCCGCAAATGGCGGGCAGGTTGCTCTTTTCGTTGATGATGCGCATGGCATCGCCCATGTTTCCCATAGAGAGTTGGTGGATAAAGTCGGGGATGTCATTTTCAATCGGACATCCTTTTTTGCAGGAAGGGTTTTTGCAATTCAGGCATCGTTTGGCTTCGTCGATGGCTTCTTTAATGGTGTAGCTTTCGTTGATTTCGCGAAAGGTTTCTTTTGTTTCGTTCATATAAACAATCTGATTTTGTAAACTACGGGTTGCAAAATTAGATTATTTATTTCATGTATTGCTATATGCTGTTTGCAAATTGAATATATTTAACGTTTATTATGCGTAATAATTTAAAAACGCGGATTAACGCGGATTCTCACGGATAAAATGAATCTCCGTGGAAATCTGCGTTAATCTGCGTTTCAGAATAAATAAAGGAGTATCAGAACAACGGAGAAGGATATTCGCCGCTGTCTGCCAATGCCTTGAACTTGTCTACCACGCCTTGGCGGTCGGCGGCATAGGTTACACCGAACCACCGCGAAGTGGTGTCGAGCACTTTTACATTGGCGGTTTTTTCATTGATGAGTTTATTTACCATCAGTGGAATATAGTATTCCGCTTTTGGCTTGTTGATGTTTTCTTTTAAGAACTCTTTGAAGTATTCTTCTGAATATTGGAAATAGTCGGGTGTAAAGCCCCACATGTTCATTGAAACGGGTGTGTTATCGGTGATGCCTACCCATTTGCCTTCTTCATCTTTGTACGATACAGTACCATCAACACGCATGATTTCGGTACGTTCTACTACAGTGGTCAGATGGCCTTCCGCATCGGTAGAGCAGATTCCGCGCGCTACGGTGCCGCTTTCGCTCAACGTGTTTCCTACGCGGAAGCCCACCATGGCATATTGGTTCTTTGCTCCTTCGGGTAGTTCGCTCAGGTATTTCCCGATTACGGCGAAACTGTCGCGCCCGTAGAAGTCATCGGCATTGATTACGGCGAACGGCTCATTGATGACATCTTTGCCCATCAATACGGCATGGTTGGTTCCCCAAGGTTTCACGCGGTCGGCAGGGCAAGTAAATCCTTCCGGAAGTTTGTCGGTAGACTGGAATACCACTTCTACCGGGATGTGGTTTTCGTATTTGCTGATGATTTTATCGCGGAAATCTTTTTCGAAATCTTTGCGGATTACGAATACCAGTTTCCCGAATCCGCCCCGGATGGCATCGTAAATGGAATAATCCATGATTGTCTCTCCGTTCGGACCTAGTCCGTCCAGTTGCTTAAGGCCTCCGTAGCGGCTTCCCATTCCGGCGGCAAGTACAAATAAAGTTGGTTTCATATACTGTTGTTTTTAGTTAGTGGTTGCGCAAAGTTAAAGATTTTTCGTTCATAGTGTCATTATCATTCAAACAAAATGTGAGTTGTTTCGGTTATTTTGTCTATATTCGCATCAACAAAAGCGATTGATTGTTCTTATGAAGAAAAATATCCGCCGATGGGGGATTATCATAGCGTCCCCGTTTATATTGTTTGTTCTGGTATGTGTGCTGGTATATTTGCCTCCCGTACAGAATTTTCTGGTACGTACCGCTACCCGGTATGCTTCGGAAGCTACGGGTATGCAGATTTCGATAGGGCGTATTTCGTTAGGCTTTCCGCTCGACTTGGTGGTGCACCGCGCTTTGGTGGTGAATCAAGGCGATACGATTGCCGATGCCGGGCGGCTTACTGTTAAGGTGCAGTTCTTTCCTTTATTAAAAAAGCAAGTGGAACTGGACGGGTTAGAGTTGGCGGACGTACGGGTGAATACGGCGGGGCTTATCGGCGGCATGAAGCTGGAAGGCGAGATTGGGAATCTTTTTGTCTCTTCGCATGGGGTGGATTTGAGTCCCGAAACCGCTATTGTGAATCAATTGACATTGAAAGATGCCCATTTGTCGATGTGTCTTGCCGATACGACGGCACAAGACACAACCGCTTCGGCACCGGTATATTGGAAATTCCAGTTGCAGAAGATTGATTTTGAAAATGTCTCTTTTGCTTTGCAGATGCCCTTAGATACACTCTCTATGGCGGTGTCCGTCAATCGGCTTGCCTTGCGTGAAGGAGATGTGGATTTACACCGCATGGCTTACTCGGCACGTACATTCTTAGTAGAAGAAGGTCGGTTCGGGTTCGATACGGGCTCTCATCCTCCTTTGGAAGAAGGACTTGACCCTTCGCATATAGCGATAACTGATTTGAATATCGGCATGGATTCCCTTTTCTATGCAGGCAATGACATACGGGCATTAATCCGTACTTTTGAATTAAAAGAGCGTTCTGGTTTGGAAATCACTTCGGGTGAGGGACGTTTGGTATCGGATGCGCATACTTTGAGTGTGCCTTCACTCCGCATCAAAACGCAAGATTCGGCTTTGGAGCTGAACGCTTCAATGGATTGGGCTGCTATGGATGCCAATAAAGAAGGGGCTATCCGGGCACGCCTGATGGCTGATATCGGTAAGAATGATTTGCTGAAAGTCGTGACAGGGCTTCCGGCTGAGTTTATACAACGGTATCCTTCGCGTCCGCTTCAGATACGTGCGGGAATAGACGGAAGTCTGAACGATTTGAAATTAACCCAGTTTTCTTTGGCTCTTCCCAATGCTTTCCGAGCCGAAGCAGATGGAAAACTTGCTTTTGCGTTAGATAGTACAAGGCGGAACGGAATGTTGCATCTTGCTATGGAAACCGAAGACTTGGGCTTTGTGGAAACACTTTCCGGAGGAGTTGTTATACCGAGGGGTATGCGGTTAGAGGGGCTTGCTTCGCTTAAAGGAAACCGGATTGGAACAGATATTGACCTGAACGAAGGGAGGCATGGCAAGGTGACGCTTGCCGCTGGATATGACCTGATGGAAGAACGTTATCGGGCACGAATCGCAATCGATAGTTTGAACCTGCATGCTTTCCTTCCGAATGATTCGCTCTACCGTCTCGATGCTGCTCTTCTGGCAGAGGGAAAGGGCTTCGATTTCTTTTCTCCCCATACGTGGGTGAAGGTAGACGGAAGTGTGTCTCATTTGCGTTACGGGCATCGCTTGTTTTCGGGATTGGCATTGGAAGGCGGATTGGCACGTTCGAAAGGAAAACTTTCGCTTTCGGTGTCCGACCATGCGGTAGATGCTTTGATAAACTTGGATGCTTTGCTTCTCCCGCATCAGATAAAAGCGGATTTGGACGGGCAAGTGAAACGGCTCGACTTGCAAGCCTTGTCATTGGTAAAGAATAAACTGAACCCTACGTTGCATATAGAAGCCCATGCTCAAACCGATATGAAGGTGAACCATCGGGTGCGGGTATCGTTGACCGATATTCACTTGATAACAGAGGAAAACGATTTCCATACGAAAGACCTGCATGCCGGAGTGGAAATGGCTTCCGACTCCATCCGGAGCTATGTCAATGCGGGTGACCTGACTTTCCTTTTCCGTTCGCCTGACGGGATAGAGCGTCTGACTTCGAGTGCTACGGCATTGATGGAAGAGTTCGACCGACAATGGAAAGCCAAAAAGCTGGATCAACGTGTGTTGAAGCAGCTCTTTCCTCGTGCCCAGCTTCGTATCTTTTCAGGCTCGGACAATCCGATAGCAAATCTTTTGGCTGCAAGCCATCTCCGGTACGACCGGTTTAGGGTAGGCATGTCTACCTCGCCCGATGAAGGATTGAACGCCGATATGAAGCTATATGGCTTACGTACAGATAGCTTGCGGTTGGATACAATCTTTTTCGATGCCCGTCAGGATACCGCCCGCTTCTTGTTCCATAGCGGTGTGAGGGCATTGGCAAGTAAGCGTCAAGAGGCGTTCGGCATTGGTTTGTGGGGAAGCGTTGACTCTACGCGTGCGCGTACGTACATTTCTTACTTGAATAACAAATATGAAAAAGGGGTAGAGTTGGGATTGGAAGCGCGTTTGCATCCTGAAGGCATCAGTGTGCATGTTTCTCCCGACAATCCGACATTGGTGTACCGTACGTTTCAGGCGAATCCCGATAATTATATTTTCTTGAAAGATAACGGACGTATTTATGCGAATCTGCATTTGGCGGATAGCCGTCGTACGGGATTGGCTTTCTATTCTCCTTCCGATACCTTGAGCGGTCAGGATTTAACGTTGGAACTTCACCGGATAAGCATTCGTGAGTTCCGGAGGGTGGTGCCTTATATGCCTGATATAGCCGGACTTATTGATGCGGAAGCCCATTATGTGCAGACCGGAGACGATATGCAGGTTGCGGCAGATATCCGGGTGGATAGCTTGGCATACAACCGCCAGCCTTTAGGCGATTGGGGTGTATCGGCGGTTTATCTCCCGCAAGAAGACGGGGCGCATGGCATTAACGGATATGTGACGATAGATGATGTAGAAGTGGTAAGTTTGGACGGAAGTTATGCGTCGGCTACCGAAACGCTTTCCGATAAATTGGAAGCGCATGTCGGGTTGCATCATTTCCCTCTGCATATCGCCAATGCCTTTATCCCTGCCGGCTTGGCTACACTGAAAGGTGATTTAGACGGAAGTGTGGAAGTGAACGGTCCGGCTTCTTCGCCTTTATTGGCTGGAGAGCTAAGCCTTGATAGTGTACAGGTAGGAGTTCCGCAAGCATCGTTGAACTTGCGCTTAGACCATCGGCCGATAAAGATAAAGGATAACCGGCTGGAGTTCGAGAGGTTTAATATTTATACCGAAGGCGAGATGCCTTTCACCGTAGACGGTTATGTCGATATGGGGAATTTTGAGGCGATAGATGTCAATTTAGGCATGATAGCACGGAATTTCGAATTGATTAATGCCAAGAGGACGAAGGAATCGTTGGTGTACGGCAAGTTGTATGTCGATTTCACTTCGACGGTAAAAGGTTCGCCCGATGCTTTGACCATGCGCGGAAACATGAACATCTTGGGGAGCAGCGATTTTACGTATATCCTGAAAGATTCTCCGCTTACGGTGGAAGACCGCTTGAGCGAGACGGTGACTTTCGTGGATTTCCGCGATACGGCGCGGGTGGATTTAACTCAGATAAAACCCGTGACATTGGGAGGCATGGATATGTTGATGACCTTGCACATTGACGAGGCGGTGCAGGCACGGGTCGACCTGAACGAGGACGGAAGCAACTACATGCTCTTAGAGGGAGGGGGAGACCTCTCTTTCCAATACCAACCCGACGGTAACATGGTATTGAACGGGCGTTATTCCTTGATGAGCGGCGAGATGAAATATGAATTGCCCATTATTCCCTTGAAGACTTTCCACATCCAAAGCGGGAGCTACATTGAATGGACGGGCGATCTGATGAATCCCAATCTGAATATCAAGGCATCAGAGCGGGTACGCGCTTCGGTGGCTTCGGAGGATAGCGGCTCGCGCATGGTGAACTTCGATGTAGGAGTGAATCTGACGAACCGGTTGGAAGACTTGGGCTTTACCTTTACTTTAGAGGCTCCCGATGACGGAAGCATGCAGAACGAGCTTGCTTCGAAATCGGCGGAAGAGAAGAACAAATTAGCGGTGACTATGCTGGTGACGGGCATGTATATGGTAGAAGGGAATACCTCCGGAGGCGGCTTCGATACGAACAGCATGCTGAATTCTTTCTTGCAAAGCGAAATCAACAAGATAGCCGGAAGCGCCTTGAAGACCATCGATATCAACTTCGGTATGGAAACCACCGAGCAGGAAAGCGGAACTTCGCGCACCGATTATAATTTCCAGTTTGCCAAACGTTTCTGGAACAACCGTTTCCAAGTGGTGATAGGCGGAAAGATTTCGACCGGGAACGATGTCCAGCAACAAGACGAGTCGTTCATCGATAATATTTCGTTGGAATACCGGCTGGATAATAGCGGCACGCGTTATATCAAGATTTTCCACGATAAGAACTACGAGAGCATACTCGACGGGGAAGTGATAGAGACGGGAGCCGGCGTTGTCTTGCGTAAGAAAGTGAGCAAGTTAGGCGAACTCTTCATCTTCCGTTCGCGGAAGAAAGCCCGTCCTGTAGATGAAGATAAGAGCGAGCCTTGATGAATATAGTTGAATAAGGTGATGAAGATAATGAAAAAGCGATACGCATATATATGGATTTGGTTGAGCATATTGATAGGTTTGTCCTCGTGCTCGATTACCAAGCATTTGCCCGAGGGAGAGACTCTTTATTTGGGCTTGAAAGACATTACGATTCAAAACGAGGACGAGACCGATGCGGGGCAGACGGCATTGGACGAAGTAAAGGGAGCTATCAGCATCGCTCCGAACAATGCTATCGTGACCTATCCGAATATCCGTTTTCCCATTCCCTTCGGCTTGTGGGTGTACAATCGCTTTGAACGCTACGAGAAAGGTTTCGGGCGATGGATATTCCGGAAGTTGGCGGCAGACCCTGTCTATGTATCTACGGTGAATCCCGATACCCGTGCCAAGGTGGCGAGTAACTTGCTTCGTGATTATGGGTTCTTCGACGGGCGTGTCACTTATCGGGTGGACAGCACCAAGAATCCGCGTGCGGTAAAGTTGAGTTACGACATCGACATGGGACGCCCGTATTATATTGACACCTTGCTTTATGAGGGCTTTGCGCCATTGACCGATAGCCTGATTCATGCGCATCTCGACGAGAAACTGGTGCGTAGCGGAGAGCATTTCAATGTCAACACCTTGAATGAGGAACGCCAGCGGGTCATCAGCCTGTTGCGTGATAACGGGTATTATTATGCACGGAATGATTTCATCACTTTCCTTGCCGATACCCTGATGCGCCCCGGATATGTCACATTGAAGTTGGTGCCGGAATTGAATTTGCCCAAAGAGGCATTGAAGCGGTATCGCTTGGGGAATACTTCGGTTTACCTGACCGGATATAACGGAGAACGCCCGACCGATTCGTTAAGGCTTCGTGACTTCACGGTGCACTATGCCGGCGAGAAGCCCGGACTACGTTTCGGTGTATTGCGCAAACGCTTTATTTACCGGAAAGGGGAAATGTATTCGCAAACCCGCCAGAACTATACGCAGGAGGCTCTTTCGCGCTTGGGAGTGTTCAAGTTCAACGAAATACAATACCAGCCCCGTCCGAATAGCGATACGCTCGACGTGCGGGTGAACGCGATGTTCGACTTGCCTTACGATACCGAATTGGAATTGAACGTGACGACTAAAAGTACGAAGCAGACCGGACCGGGAGCAATCTTTAAGCTCTCGAAACGGAACTTCCGGCGTATGGGGGCTTCGCTTAACTTGGAGCTGAAAGGTTCATACGAGTGGCAGACCAGTTCGACGGTAGACGGAGACAAGTCGGTGATGAACTCCTACGAGTTGGGAGCCGCGCTTTCGCTCGATTTCCCGCGCATCGTCCTCCCGTGGGTGCGCGACCGGATAGACCCGTTCCGTTTCCCTTCGGAGACGCACTTCCGCATCTATGCCGAGCAGGTGAACCGCGCGCGTTATTTCAAGATGCTTTCGTTCGGCGGAAGCGTGTCTTATAGCTTCCGCAAGTCGCGGAGCATGAAGCATACCGTTACGCCGATTCATTTGGCGTTCAATCACCTGCAACGCCGGACGGCGACATTCGATTCTATCGCTTTGGCGAATCCCATGCTTTTCCATAGCTTGGACGACCAGTTCATCCCTTCCGTTTCGTACACCTTTACTTACGATAACTCTTGGCGCAAACGCCGGATGCGCTTGTGGTGGGAAAACTCGTTCACTTCGGCGGGAAACATCACCTCGGCCATCTATGCCGCATTTGGCAGAAGCTTTAAAGAGAAGGAAAAGAAATTCCTCGGAACGCCTTTTGCCCAGTTCCTGAAATTCACGAGCGAGATACGTCCTTTGTATTACATCAACGAGAAGCAGCAATTGGCGGGACGCCTGATGGCGGGCGTGATATGGTCGTACGGCAACAAGACCATTGCGCCTTATAGCGAGCAGTTCTACGTGGGCGGGGCGAACAGCATCCGTGCCTTTACGGTGCGCTCCATAGGTCCGGGACGTTTTCACCCAGCCGACAACTCGGCTTATTCGTATGTGGACGAGACGGGTGACATCAAGCTCGAAGCGAACCTCGAATACCGCTTCCGCCTCCTTTCGAACATGTTCGGCGGAAACCTGAACGGCGCGGTCTTCCTCGATGCGGGCAACGTATGGCTGATGCGTGAGGACGAAGCCCGCCCCGGAGCCAAGTTCACCTTCAAGCGTTTCTTCGACAACATCGCCTTGGGCACGGGCGTAGGCATCCGCTACGACCTCTCCTTCCTGATTCTCCGCCTCGACTGGGGAATCGCCCTCCACGTGCCTTACGAAACGGGCCGTTCGGGCTATTACAACATCCCCCGCTTCAAGGACGGCCAAGGGCTTCATTTCGCCATCGGCTATCCGTTCTGATGTCAGTCGGTATGTATTGATTGTCAGCTTATAGTGATGTTTCGTACAGCATCTGTTTTAAACACATTACAGCTTCGTGAAAAAGGCAAAGGAAGAGCCTTTTTTACGAAGCTATAGTTTCAGGTAGTTTCAGTGCACTGAAACTAAAGTTTTAGAGTACTGAAACTATAAATTCAGCGCACTAAAACTATATTGGCTTTTTCGCTTTATTTGTATAAAGTCATTTCCGCATTTTTTCTTTGTATTCTGTCGGTGTCATGCCGAAACGTTGTTTGAAGCATTTGCTGAAGTAACGCGGGTCGTTGATGCCTACCATATAGGCTATTTGCGTCATGTTGAATTCACCTGTTTCGATAAGTTGGGCGGCGCGTTTTATGCGCATTTCTTTAATGAACTCAATAGGGGAGAACCCCGTGAGCGATTTCAGTTTCTTGAAGAATACGGACCGGCTTACCGACATTTCGCGTACCAAGTCATCTACTATCAAGTCTCCGTTATCAAGATTCTTTTCCATGAATTCGGTCAAACGGTCGATGAAGAGCTTGTCTTGTTTCGACATGGTGCTTTGCACTTCTTCTTCGGCCATTCCGTTGTTGATGTCCATCAGGTGTTCGCAATAGAAACGGCGCAAGCGTTGGCGGTGTGCCAGCAGGTTGTTTACGCGCGCTTGCAGGTAGGCGGCGCTGAAGGGCTTGGTGATGTAGCTGTCTACGCCCAGTTCCATGCTTTGCAGCTTGCTGTCCATATCGGTCTTGGCGGTGAGTAATACGATAGGGATATGGCTGGTGGCTACATCGTTTCTTAGTTCTTTGGTCAGTGTGATGCCGTCTGTTTCGGGCATCATGATATCGCTGATGATAATATCGGGCATGTATTTCCGGGCTTTGTCGATGCCTTCTGTCCCGTCAGATGCCTCAATGGTTTGAAACTGTTCTTTAAAGATGGTGCGAAGGAAAGTGCGCAGTTCCAAGTTGTCTTCTACCAATAACATGACTTTCCTGTCGGTCTCTGCAGGTATTTCTGGCTCTGGCTCTGCCGCGGATGCGTTTGTTTCTACATCATCCGAAACGATGAATTCCACCTCTTCGCCGAAATGGTCTTTTCCTTTTCGGAACGCTACGGTGAAGCAGCTTCCTTCTCCTTCTTTGCTGTCTACTTGGATAGAGGCATGGTGCAAGTCTGCCAGTTCTTTTACTAACGAAAGTCCGATGCCTGTACTGACCTTTCCTGTCAGATGCCTGTCTATCAGTGTTTCGAAACGTACGAAGAGCGATTTCTTCATGTTTTCGGGGATGCCGATGCCTTGGTCTTGCACACCTATCGCTACGGTGTTTTCGTTTTCGTGGATGAAGACTTTAATGGCTTTTCCTGCAGGTGTGTATTTAAAGGCGTTTGAAAGCAAGTTGAAGATTATTTTCTCTGTCTTGTCTTTATCTATCCATAGTTTTAGCGTGGGACGTTCGCTTTCGAAGATGAAGTCGATGTGATTCGATTCGGCAAGCGATTCGAAGTTTTCCATGATGTTTTGTACGAAGGGGACAATATCTGCCTGCTCTACGCAAAGCTTCATCTTGCGGTTCTGGATTTTGCGGAAATCCAGTATCTGGTTTACCAAGCGCAACATACGGTGGGTATTGCGTGCTACGGTTTGTAGTTGTTCTCTGACTTCATGGGTCAGGTCGTTCCGTTTCAGGACGTATTCTAAGGGACCTTCTATCAGTGTGAGCGGTGTACGCAGTTCGTGTGAGATATTGGTGAAAAAACGCAGCTTGATGTCGGTCACTTGTTGTTCTACCGATACTTCATGTTTTAGCCGGTAGATGACGAACAGTGTCCATGCTCCTCCTAAAAGTACAGCTATAAAGGCTATGGCGTAGAGCAGATAAGCAATCGGTGTTTCCCAAAACGCAGGCTTTACGGTGATGGGTAACATCCGTTCGTTTTCTGCCCAAATGCCTGCGCCGTTTGTAGAACGGATGCGGAAGATGTATTCGCCTTGCGGCAGGTTGGTGTAGGTGGCGGTGCGCTGTTCGTTTACATAATTCCATTCTTCATCGAATCCTTCCAGTATATAGGCGTATTTGATGTTTTCAGGAAAATTCAGGTCGAGTGATGCAAACGAAAAGGAAAGGGTGTTTTTCGTATGCGGCAGGGTGAGGTGCTGCAGGCTGTTCAATGATTCCGGTAAAACCGATTCGGGCGAAGGGGTTATATTTTCGCCTGCTATTCTCAGTCCGGTAAATACGATGTTGGGTATATAACTATTGGTTTTTACATCTTCTGGACGGAAAGCAAGCATACCGCGGTTGGCTCCGAATATCAGTCTTCCGTCTGTTAAAGCGATGGCTGTGTTCTCTTCGAAGATGAGGGATTCGCCTAATTCATGGCGCAGGAAATTGTCGAAGTGACGGCGCTTGTCCATACGGCTCAGTCCGCTTTCGGTGCCAATCCATATGTTCCCTTCCGCATCTTCAGTGAGTGATACCAATACATCGGTCAGCAGTCCGTTGGTAGTGCTTGCCGAACTGAAACGTGCGTTCCCGTTCTTATCGATGCTTTTCAGTTCGTTCAGGCCGCCTCCGAATGTAGCGAAGAGCAGCTGTCCTTCTTTGGTAAGTAGGATGTCGTATATGTCGTTGTTGCTCAGGCTGCCCGGCTCACCCGGCATACGCGTGTGAAGGTGGAAGTGGATATCTTCGGGGCTATTGAAGGTTTCGTCGAATGAAAGCAGTCCGTTAGCGGTAGCTATCCATATCGTGCCGTTGTTGTCCCGTTGCAGGGTACGTGCTTTGTAGCATCGTTCCATCGGGTATGATTTTAGGTTGTTACGGGCATTGATGAATCGGTAGCTTCCGTCGGGCTGTTGTTCCATATAGTTCACTCCTCCCCCAAAAGTGGCTATCCACAACCGTCCTTTTCCGTCTTCGCAGATGTCGTAAGCGCTGTTATGGCTCAGGCTATATACATTGTCTGCATCGTAGGTGTATTGAGTTATGCGATAGCTTTTATCTCCTTTGTGCGGTTCGAGACGGATGATGCCTTTACCTTTCGAGGCTATCCAAAGGGTGCCGTGCGAGTCGTTTATCATGCGGTAAGCAGGGGCAATGAACGGTGTGCCTGTGGCAGCGATGCGTCCGTCGGTTGTCAGATGCCCCAATGCCTTCAGTTGGGGCGAGTATACGGTTATTTTCCCGTCACGCGTGCCTACCCAAATGCGTTCTTGCGGGTCTTCGCAGATTGAACGCACCTGATTGGCGTTGGTGTCGTAATGGCAAGGGTAAGGCTGGATTAGGTGGAAACGGTTATTGAAGAACGACACTTTTTCTAGTCCTTTCGAGTGAGTGCCTAACCATAGGTTGCCTTGGCGGTCGATAATCATAGAGTGCAGCTTATTGGAGAATCGCCATGTTTCGCTTCCGGCTTCATCGTAAAAAGGGATTAATCGGTTTTGTTGCCGGTCGAACCAAGCCAACCCTCCTCCTGTTGGATGTACCCAAAGGTTTCCGAGGAGGTCTTCGCATATGGAGAAAGCCGGTATGGAATGGTCTGCAGGATATTCTTCTACGTACATATGTTCGGTCTTCAGTGTGTGCGAATCCGGGCTCAAATGACAAACATAACCGCTGCGGCTTACCCCCGTCCATATTTCATCATGGCTGTCTATGTACAGGGCTGAGATAGGCCAGCGTGTAAAGTCGAATCCTTGTTCCACGCCATAGAAGCGGAGAGGAGTGAGCAAAGAATCGGTCAGCAAAATGCCTTGCCGCCGGGCAGCTAAAGCCATTCTGCCGTCGCTTAAACGACGGATGGCTGTGATGCTGTCTTGACAAGGCAATTCCTTTAACGAAAATATGTCTTCGTGCATATTGTATGCCCACACACGTCCTTGTTTGGAAGTGAACCAAATGGTTCCGTCCGTTTCCAGTGCATCGAAGAACGGTTGTTTTTCTTGATTCTGTTTTTGGTGTGTATGTACAAACCAATTGGTCTCCGTTCCGTCGGGGGCGATGCGTAGCAATCCGTTTTCGGTCAGTACCCACTCATGGCCTAAGCTGTCGAGGTGCACATTGTAGATGCGTGTGTCGTCTTTCCCTACTAAACTGGATAAGTAAATTTGTTGTTTTGCTTCTTCTGAAGCGCCGCCTGGCATGATGCGTATGCCTCCGTTGTGGTCTGTCAGCAGCCATACTGTCCCGTTTTTTAGGGGAATGACGGAAGAAATGATGAGGTTGCGTCCGGGGCCTTCGGCAGGTATTTCATCGAAAGCTTCCCGGCGTTTGTCGAATCGGAATACGTGTCCGTCGTAAGCGATGCACCAAACATTGCCATATGTGTCGACATACAGATTGTCCACTCGGTTTGATGCCCATTCTACTTCATTGCTTTTGCGTGCTTTGTAGACATGGAAATCGTATCCGTCGAAACGGTTGATGCCGTCCCAAGTGGCGAACCATAGCATGCCGTCGTGGTCTTGCACCATCGCCATAACGGTGTTTTCTGATAGTCCGTTTTCTTGCGAATAATGGGTGAATGTACAGTTTAGCTGCGCTTGTGCGGAAAGGGAGATCAGTAGCAGCAGGAGTGTATGGATGTAGTGTTTCATGGCATAAATAATGGGTTGTAATGGTTCTGTTTTAATATATATGTCGTATACTTTGCGACATGTGGACAAATGTAGGGAAAAATCGGATAAAATCAAAATACAATCCGGATTGAAGGACGGAAAGAGAGGAAAGAGAGGAATGTGGGTTTGTTGTCTGTGATGCTGCTTGGGGGTGTCAGGAAGGCATAAAAGCGGCAGGGGCGGTTTGCTCACGCAACCGCTCCTGCCATTAAAAACTACAATTATTTACTAAAGTCTGATTTTTAGAAGTGTGTCAGAACCGGCGCGGGCCGCGCGGGCCGGGACCTCCGAAGCTTGGACCTCCGCTTCGTCCTTGTTTCCCTCCGAAGAGGTTCAGGCGGTAGATGAAGTGTACCATGCAGTAGCTGTAGATGGCGTTATACTCCGTATCCTGACGCATGGCGGCACTGATGGTACGGCTGATGTTGCTTTGGTTTTTCAGAATGTCGTAGAACTGGATGCTGACCGTAGCGGCATTCCCTTTCAGGAAATCTTGCGAGATTTGCGCATTCCATATCAATTCGTCACGGTTCATGCTGGCATCGGAATAGCCTCGGCGGGAATTTTGCGAGATGTCGGTGGAGATGTTCATGTTCCACGGCAGACGTATATTGGTGCTGGCTCCATACGAGAATTGGTATGTGTCCATATTGCCCGATTCCTGGTAGTTGTTTCGTGAGTGTGTATAGTCCAACGATCCGTTCAGCGACAGTTCCCACCAGTCATTGCGGTAAGTACCTCGCAAGCGTTCGCCCATAGACAGACGTTTGGTGGTGTTCTTATCGGCATCGGTGGTCACGGCATTGTTGCTGATGTAGCTCACCATGTTCTGGTAATTCGCCCGTGTGAAGGTGTTGATGGTGTACTTTTTGTTTTTCAGGGCGATGTTTCCTCCTACCACTCCGAAAAGGCTCCAGTTCCCGTTGATGTTTTCGGGTGTGGTGGTGTACCCTCCGGTCTCTTCGTTATAGATACGGCGGTTGCTGATGCTGTTCATGGTGTTTTGGAAGTTGAAGAACGAGAATACACCTCGTTGTGTTTCGGGCTTGAACATATTGTATTCCATACGCAGGTTATTGGTGAACGTGGGTTTCAGTCCTGGGTTACCTACCGTGATGTTCAGCGGGTCGGTATTGTCTGTAATCGGGAGCAGGTCGAGCATATCGGGCTGCGAAGTGCGTCCGCGGTAACGGATGCGCAGCTGGCTGGTTTTCGAGAACCTGTAGCGGAAGTCGAGTGTCGGAGTGAAGTTGAATACATTGCGCACGGTGTCTACTTGATAGTCACCTTGTGTATAAGATAAGGTGGAGCGTTGAGGCTGGAAGGATACGCCGACGTTGAAGCGCATCTTTTCACGTATCCAGCGGAAAGAGAGTTCGGCCTGATGGTTGTAGTAATTGTACACGGCGTTTTTGCTCAGGTCTGCGTTAAGTGTTCCGCCTGTAGTGCTTCCGTCAATGGTCCAGTCGTTGGGCATGTCAAATGTGGTATTGTCCGTGGTGGAGCGGCTGTATTGGAAGTTGTAGCTGAACTGCAGGAAACCGCCTTTGAAAATCGGTTCGCTGTACGTCAGGCGTGCATTGTATTCACTCCGTTTGGTAGGGGTGGTGATGTAACGGTTCAATATTTCCATCCGTTCTTCGGGAGACTGCTGGAAATATTTGGTTTCGGACAGGGAGAACTGTTCACTGCTGCTGTTGGTATAGTTGTATCGCCCGTGGAAGGTGATGTTTCGTCCTTCGTTGTTCAGGCGGCGGTTAAAAATCATCATGCCGTTCAGCGTCAGGTCATCGCCTCTCTTCAGGCTGTTCCGCATGACAGTGTTGACAATTTGGTCTTCGGGCACTAACGACGTGAGGTCGTCTGCATTAAACAGTTCGTCTGTGGAATATGCCGGGTCTTGGTTGAACGTATATGAATTTTGCGAATTGCTGTTGTCGGTTTTTCCGTAGCGGATGCGTGGACGGAAGATGAAAGTGGTCATGGTGTCGGGTTTCCATTCCATGAAGGCATCGGCGGTGAAATTGGTGGTCTTGTTCCGGCTGTGGTCCATGGCGTTCTTGAACGAACTGGTTTCGGTAGACACGAACGTCTCGGCGGATTGTTTGCTTATCATGTCGGCATCCTTATAATTGAAGTTCACGCTTCCTTCCGACTTGAATTTTTCGTTTTCGGTGGCAAAGTTCGCTCCTCCCATTTTAATGGCAGTCAGCCCGTTCTCTTGCCGGCGGAATCCTCCGCCTCCACCAGGGAAACTGTTGTCGTTTACGTTGTTTGCCGATCCGATAACGGTGAATTGGTTTTTCCCGTTAAAATAGTTGGCAAGCAGTTTCCCGCTGTACCGTTCTTCGGTGCCGTATGCTCCGTCTACGTTACCGAACCAGCCATGGTTCATGCCCGGTTTTACAGTCAGGTCGAGTACGGTCTCTTCTTCACCGTCTGCAATACCCGTAACACGTGCCATATCCGATTGCTTTTCGTAGGCTTGTATTTTGTCAATGATATTGACGGGCAGGTTTTTCATGGCGATGTTGGGGTCATCGGCGAAAAACTCTTTTCCGTCAATCATGATTTTCGTGATTTCTTTTCCGTTAATGGTGATTTTGCCGTTTTCGTCCACTTCGGCACCAGGCAACTTCTTCACTAATTCTTCCAATGCGGAGCCTTCGGGCACACGGTATGCCGAACTGTTGTATACTAAGGTGTCGTCTTTAGCTGTCACTTCAGGCGCTTCGGCTACAACTGTAGCGGCTTCCAGCATGAAAGCGTCCATATATAATTCTACCGTTCCGACGTTAAGGTTCGGTTTGGCTTTTGTCGTTGATATGCTTTTTATTTCGGAGGTATAGCCGATGAACGAAGTTTTCAGAGCGTAATTACCCGGACGTACATTGATGGAAAATCGTCCGTTTAAGTCTGTCGACTGTCCTGTGACCATTGTGCTGTCCGGAAGCGACAATACCTGTATGGTAGCTGCTATAATCGGCGATTTGTCATCTCCGTCAACCACTGTTCCTGAAATCTTACCTAATCTGCTGCTGCCTTGTGCAAAGGCGGATGCTCCGGCGAGCACCAGCAGTAACCCCATTACCCATTTTCTCATTTTCTGATTTGTTTATTTGTATCTAAATGTTTGTCGTTCTTTTGACAGGACAATCGCGGTAAGGTTTAATCTTCCATCCTGAATATATGTTAACGTTTTCGCTCCGCAGCTGACTTTTTTCTATTTTTGCCGAAAAATAAACGAAAATTATGAATACGCAAGAGGTTGTGATATGTAGTCAGTTGGAAAACGATTTGCGGAAAGCCGTAACAAAAAGTGAACATGATAAGGTATTTATCTTGACAGACGAGCATACGCACTTGTTCTGTTTTCCGGTCATCAAGAAGTTTCCTTTCTTGAAAGACGCAGTGGAAATCTGTATTGGTGTGGAGGATGTTCATAAGAATTTGGAGACTTTGGCATACGTGTGGACGCAACTGGGCACGAAAGGAGCCACACGCCGTTCGTTGCTGGTTAATTTAGGTGGTGGGATGGTGACCGATTTAGGAGGATTCGCCGCAGCCACTTTCAAGCGGGGCATTGCGGCGGTCAACATTCCTACTACCCTGTTGGGTATGGTCGACGCATCGGTAGGCGGAAAGACAGGCATTAATTTCAACGGATTGAAGAATGAAATCGGGGCGTTCGCTCCGGCGGAGAGTGTATTGATTGATTGTGGATTCTTGAAGTCGCTTGATCATGAAAACCTGTTGTCCGGTTATGCCGAAATGTTGAAGCACGGTCTGATTAGTAATATCCGGCATTGGAGCGAGTTGGTGGGTTTCAACATGGATACCATTGATTATGCCCGCTTGCAGAAGTTGGTGGGCGAATCGATAGCAGTGAAAGAACGTATTGTGGCGCAAGACCCGTTTGAGAAAGGCATCCGCAAGGCGTTGAATTTCGGGCATACGGTAGGTCACGCATTCGAGAGTTTCGCCATGGAGAGCGGGAATCCTATCCTGCACGGATATGCTGTGGCGGCTGGCATGGTTTGTGAACTGTATTATTCCCATCTCCGCATGGATTTCCCGAAAGACAAACTGCGCCAGACTGTCCGGTTTATAAAAGAGAATTACGGGCGTGTCGCCTTTACGTGTGAAGATTACGGACGTTTGTATGCCTTTATGTGTCATGATAAGAAAAACAGTGCGGAAGGGCTGGTTAACTTCACGTTAATCAGTGAGGTGGGCGACATTCATATCAATCAGACTGCTAGCCAAGACGATGTATACGATATGCTTGATTTTTATTCGGAGACGATGGGGTGACAAGAAAAGGGGCTTCAAAGTGGATTAGAATGGAAACACAGGGGGACAGAACTTTTATGCCGTGGAATTGCTGGACATTTTTTTCTGTACCTTTGTGTTTCCGGGTTTAATTTTTCAATTAGGATATGTTATCGCATTCTGGGTTATTTTATTAAGACCTGTGTATAGTTGTGGTCTCTCCATATATTTATTAATTCTACATAGGCAGGGTATTCTTTCGGAGAAATCCGGGTTTTTGCCAACTTTAAACAGCGTTTAATGTAAACTTCGTTTTCTTTTGGTTGAATGACAATTTCAACACTCCCTATGCTGTTGTTAAGCTTTAAATTGGTGGCGGGAGTGCAAAAGGTTTTGCCGTTTAAGTGTATTTGATAGGTATATGTCTCATCAGAAGCGACAGGTAGAGTGAGCAGACAGTCCCGTTCGCTCTCTAACATGCCCGTCGTATGGATTGTGCTGAAAGGGCAGTCGGGTAAGGAAAGAATCCGGTAGTTCCCCGTTTTTTCGGAACGGACTTCGTGTGCATAAGTGAATAGGGTGGAAGTGTCTGTTGTTTTTGTTTGTGCTTTTGCGTCTCCACGGGTCATGCTATGCTCCGTTTTTCCTTCTATGTCTAAGAAGAAAGGAGCAATGGCAGCTTCCGCCTTGACAGAAGCCCCCATGTCGGTAAGAGTCAGGTCGGCTTTATAAGTTATAGGAGAGGGTTGGAATCGAGCTTCTTCCATGATACCTGTAGATAAGTTCAATGCCGGGCAATATTGGCGCAGGAAACAGATTGTTTGAGTGGCTTTGGCTGTAGGTGCTAAAAGCCGTTTTTTTCCGTTCACTTTTGTACTGATATATAAAGTAGTCGGTTTAAGCCCTATTCCCGTGGCGTCTGTATCCGGAAAGACAGCGCATATATCGGCTTTAAGCCCTGCTTCTTTAAGAAGCTGTTGAAACACATAGATTAGTTCGGAATCGGTGCCGTAGGCAGATTGGACAATATCTTCAAACGGACGGATACGATAGCCGCAAGTGCTTAAATCGAGTGGGATATGAGCGAAGCTGTTTTGGATATAATTGTAGATGGCTTTCAACTTGTCGGTGTCATTCGAATCTTTTGGGATAATGGACTGAGTTAAAGCTTTTAGCGATGAAAATCTCTTAGCGGCATCCGCTTGTTTGGATAGGACTTGAGTCATTGTTTGGTTGGAATAGGTAGTGGCAGCGAAAAATGGAATATCGAAATGGTATATGTCGCTTAAACGGGACATTGCTTTGAGGTCGTGCAATGCCCATATATATGTTCTCTGTCCGTTAACGTTGCTGACGTGCGGTTTTTCTTGCATTTCCGCCAAGCGATAGTGTAAGTCTTTTGAATTTGGAACAGAGACGGACAACTTGCACTCTTTTACAGGCGAAGATAGCCGGATAGGTTCGTAAATGTCCAGTTCGGGCAAGTATCCGGCTTTGCTGGTAATGGTATAGTCTAAATAGATAGTGGCTCCTAATTCGAGTCCGGTATGTACGATGACCATTTCTTTTAAGTTGTTATAAGCAGGAGCATTAGCTGCGTGTTGAGGCAAGACTTCCACAAAGGCGTTGGCTGGAGTCTGGATGATAGTCCCGTCTTTTTGCTTGGTGTAGGAAGCGTTGATTTTCAGTGTCTGGTATGCCGGGTTATAGACAATGAAACTTTCTCCGTACGTACTGTTCATGGCGGTATGGGTAAAAAGAGTCAGTTCCATGCTGTAATGAAACTCCTGGCTGCCATCGGCGTTCAGCGTCCAGCTTTTTGATAGTTTCTTGTATTCGGCTTCAGAAGCGGCGGATGCCGGAGTGGATATTGCTAATAGTAGGCATAGTACGAATACGATAGGTGTAATAAAATATTTCATGGCTAATTCAATCATTTGTGTTTTAAGATAATGTATTCTCCGTATGATTTGTGGGCGTTGACAGCTTGGCGGAATCCAGTCCAGTCGTTTGCTTCATAAACCCGTTTTTTCAATGCTAATTTTTGGTGTAGCGTTACTTTTCCGTTTTCTGCTGAGAGTGAACCTTCAAAATCGGCTGCACGGTTGGTAATGTAGTCCGATTTTGCCGCGTTTTCCATTACATAGTTGTTTGGCAGTCGGATGGTTTCGTCAAGTTCTATCAAGCGCGAGCATGCATCTTTGAAACCGTATTCACGGTTTTCTAAGTCTGTATTGATGCGCAGGTAGGTTTTTATCTGATTATAGAGGTTATTCATGACCATCGGTTTGAACAAAAGTTCATCATTGCCTTTAAGCGCATAGTTGGGTATTTCGTACCGGAAGGTAATCCGGATGGGTGCGGCTTGGTAATCTTTCGGCTTTTTGCCCCAGTCTACGCTAATTAGCCGTGCATTGGGTGAAACGGCAAGAAGCTGGCGTTCCATTGTCCGTTTCCAATCGGTTTGCCAGCCGGTGGTGAAGATGCGGCGTATGTTGCTGTCTGATTGGCCTTCGGCGGTTATTGTGAAAGAACCGGTAAGCATTCCGTCTGCCGAGAGCTTATTGTCGGCTTTGATGCGTGTATAATGGTTTTCGGGAGCGGAAACCGGAGTAAGGCATAAGTCAGAACCTTCGGGGATGCCCGGCAGGTAATTCTGTTGCTGTTCGGCACTGCTCCACAGTTCACGGCAGAAGGGAACCCATGTCGGGTCGAGAGGCATATAAGTGCCATTGGACAGTTTAACCACTGCTACACAATGGTTGAAATGGTCTGCGGGAATCGATTCAACCCGGCTTCCAGCCATTGTCATAGCCGGATAAGCTTCGAATCCAGCCATACGGAGAAAGGAAATCAATGTTCCGGCAATGTCTTTACAGACGCCGCAGCGGTCAGTGTAATTCATTTGCGTATTATGCAAAGTGTAACCTTCGCCTTTTCCCATGGTAATGCCAGCATAGCGGATGTTATCAGCTACCCAATGGGTCAAGGCGGCGATTTTTTCCATTTCGCTCTTTTTTCCCTTAATCAGTCGGTCAACCTTTTTCTGGGCTTCAGGCAGTGGGGCGAAACTTCCGTAGTCTTCGTTTACTTTGTTAAACCATAACGACTTGTCTTGCCAGCGTGGGGTAGATGACATCATCAATTTCGGGGCGGCATCGTATAAGTCTACCATATTGGGTTCCTGTTTGAAAGGGGTAATGTTGTCCGTCGAAAAAGTGTAGGTCTTGCATCCGTCTCCGTATCGCATGGAAGATGTACATTCGCCTTGATAAAATTGAAATTGCATATCTTTCGTCAGGGGGATGGATACACGATATACCTTGCGGACTGTAGGTTCGGAAACCCAGAAAGGTACAATGTCATAAAACTGCCCGCGCATAGGAGGGATGAATCGTGATTCGTCATCGCTGGCAAGCAGGGCGTAAGTGAATCCTTTTTTACTGATTTCATATTCGATAGTATCGCCTGGGGCTAAACGCCCTAAGTCGAGCATGATTTGACGTGCTCCCCAATAAATGGCGCGGGCAGGGGCTGCGTAGTCATAAGCCTTAGTCACGTCAACACAGACTGTAGTGCCATTAGCTCGATGGATGGTCGCATAACGGAATTCAGCGAATGCGGTAAGCGGGTCGTAATCGTATTTCACGACATGGTTGGCTATGGCACCTGCTTCTGTTTGAATCGTGAATTTTTTGTGGATGGTAAATGTTCCCGTGCCTGTTTCTGCGACTTGTACATTCGTGCTATCCAGTAGCGTCACGCAGTCGGCATTAGTGAAATCCGGATTGCTCTCTCCATTTTGTCCGAAAATAGCGGTCGTGGTTAAAAGAGAAAGTAGAGTGATTGGTAAAAGTTTCATGTTCTATATGGTTTATTAAATTGTCTCGTGTTTCATGTTGGGCCGAACTTGGTTTTAAATGATTGGACAAATATACTTTTTTTCTTTCAAAGAGACGGTATCGTACGGAAATTTCTTTTTGTTCGTCTCACGCGAAGCGATTCGGATTTGTATTTTGTTGGTAATTAGGAAAGTAATAAGTGTATATAGTGGAACCGAATATTTTAGTTGAAAAAAAATGCACTAAAATTTTGTTAGTTCATCTTAATTGCATACCTTTGCACTCGGAAAACAGGAACGGGGTGTAGCTCAGCCCGGTTAGAGTACGCGTCTGGGGGGCGTGTGGTCGCTGGTTCGAATCCAGTCACCCCGACTGGTGAAAATGAAGGAGTTAAGCGGTTGGCTTAGCTCCTTTTTACTTTTATATACTGACGGATTACTGACGGTTGTGGTGGAGAATAAATGCTATCAAACATAAAGTCTATAATAATGTAAATTGCTTTTAGTTGTTTATATTTGTAGTATTATTTTTCTGATTAAACAGTAATAAATAATGCTGCGAGAATTATATTGTTCTTATTCTTTATTAAAAGAATCATAATTAAACTTCAATCATCAATAAAAACAATGAACAACAATATTAAAGATTCATATTCAACAAAAGTAACAGACCATGATCTGGCGATTGCAGATAAAGACAGAGATGGTGTATTATATAGTACTGATGGTAAGCGTTTGCTCGGAATAGAACGTAAAGACTTCTCTGCCTATAAATATGTAATAAAAGAAGGAACAGAGGTGATATGTGACCATGCTTTTAGTTGTTCTTCAATACGAAACATAGTAATTCCTGATTCCGTAATTGTAATAGGCGAAAGAGCTTTTAATGAATGCACAAGTCTAAAATATGTTGATATTGGGAAAGGGGTTAAAATAATAAAAACATTTGCTTTTAGATGCTGTAGTGATCTGGAAGAACTTTCTTTACCTAAGAATATAGAGACAATTGAAGCTATGGCTTTTTCCTATACAGGGTTAAAAGAGTTAACAATACCACAATTTTGTTCCCAAATTACAGGTAATCCTATAGCGTATAAGAATATTAGAATAAAAAGTAAATCTCCACATTTTATTGTTGAAGATGATATACTTTTTACTTCAAACAAGCATGAATTAATATCATTTCAATCGTCCATTTTATCATACACCATACCTAATTCTGTAACTCGAATTAGTAGTTATGCTTTTTGGTATAGTACAAATCTTGAAAGTATTGTTATTCCTCCTTCTGTAAAATATATTGGAATTAATCCTTTTGCTTACTGTAACTTAGTTATAAGTAATCAGTCTAAGGAAATTTCTTTAAAAAAAGGGTTACTTATAGATATTAAAAGAAACGCTATAATTGGATGCTATTCGGATAATAAAACAATATGTATTCCTGATGGAATTAAAAGTATTGAACGTAGTGCGTTCTGCAATAGTAAAATTACAGAAGTTAAATTACCATACTCCGTTAAGAGCATAAAGGATCATGCTTTTGAATCTAGCACAATAGAAAAAGTAAAACTTCCAAATTCTGTAATTTATTTGGGAAATACGGTTTTCTTAAATTGTTCGTCCTTAGAAAAGGTTAATCTCCCAAAGTATTTAGATTACTATGGTGAAGCGCTCTTTAAAGGTTGTACATCCTTGAAAAATATAGATATTCCAGATTGTATCAAGTATATAAAGGGGGGTATGTTTAGTCGTTGCAACACTTTAGAAAATGTAAACATTTCAAATTCAATCACCAAAATCAGCAAGTTTGCTTTTTATGGATGCTTTGGTATAAAAGAATTTATTATACCCAAAACTGTAGAATATATAGGTAAATCCGCTTTTCAGTTTTGTAGGAACTTAAAGGCTGTATATATTCCAGATTCCGTCAAGTATATTGGTTTTAAAGCTTTTAACGATTGTCAATGGATTACCGTACATAGAACTGGAAGAAGAACATGGCGTGAGTATGATTCTATGAATCTAATTGCAACTACACCGGGTAATAAAGATAAATTGGTAAAAATGCTCCCCAAATTTCTACATAGTATAATCAAAGAAATGACTTATAAGGAATTCGTAAATCGAGAAAAGTCTCTTTACAGTAATGTGAATACTGAAGAAGAATATGATTTTGGTAGTTTAGAACGTGTAAAGTGTCCGCGGTGTGGAAACTGGTATTTTGAAGATGACGGCGTTTGTGATATTTGTGGCTACCCATGGAATGAATAAATTAACTTAAAAGGGTATGGTTTCCCATACCCTAGATTTTTACTGATAGATATTCATAAAGATGTCACGTAACTATTGTACTAAAGAATCAATAGTTTCTTTATGTTCTATATACCAAACCATTGCTTTTATTAGAGACTTGACTATAGCCCTGCAATGGGAAAAGAGCTATGCAAGTCTTTTTCTATTTTTTATCATAAAAAAATTATTTAAAGATAGCAACATTGCTATCTTTCTCTAGCACAAAGATACGCATTAACTTAACAAGTGATATTTATATCAATCATTCCTTTGTTATTTTGCAAAGATTAACTTCTCTGCTTCTTGCTGTAACAACCTTGCCCGTTCAAGTTTCTCAGCTCTTACCCGTGTGCGGTACTCAAAGTCCTCTACTTCATTACGAATGTTTCTGATGACGGTTTTGTCCCTGTCACGGTGGAACACTACTTCCAACGTATCCAATTCATTACCAGAAACACCACCGTACATTTTTATAAGACGGTACTTCAAATCATTGTCAGACAAATCCATGTTCCGCTTGAACTGATAGACATTACCGACCAAAAGAAGCAAAATTATCACAGCCATGACAACCTGCCATAGAAACGGTCGGGAAGTCTTGAAGTCAATAACGTGTGTATGGTCATTCTGAACCTTCAGACTTTGAATCCGTTGCAGTTCCTCGCTGATTCGTTCCTGTCCGGCAAAGATTCTCTCGTTGGTTGTACTCAATGCCGAATACACTTCGTGAATTTCTTTCAACCGCAAATTTATGGCAGCACGAAGTTTATCCCGTCCATCCTTGTCGGAAGACAGTCCGGCTTTCATTTCCGCTATTTCAGATTGAAGCTGTTGCAGATTATCGGAAAGTAAGATAATTCCATCGTTGCTTTCTTCTTCATCAGTTATTTCAACCGAAACTATCCGTTCCTTAATTTCGGAACAGAGGTTATATACTGCATCCAGCGTGTGGATAAAATCGTTGTTCTCCATTTCTTTCATTTTCGTGTCTGTTTTTGAGTGATTACCAGTTGATTCTTCTCTTTTTCTTCTTTTTCAACTTCCGTTGAAAAGCTGCTTCCGCATTCTCGTCACCATAGTTGGGTGCAGGATTGAACAGTCCGCTAAACGCTCCGACAATGCTTTCCACTACATCATTACCTGAACTATAGGTATTCTCATGCTGCATTGCAGGTTGGCTGCCGTTGGTCGCCATTCCGATACCCTGTTGGTATTGGTTGTTGGTTTCTCCAAACTGTCTGTCCAACTTGAAATAGCTGAAACTCCTGTTAATGTCCGAAGCCTTGAACGTAATGCCGTTTTTGGTGAAGGATAAGCCTTGTATGACATTGCTCCTGCCCCTATACTTGAACTCCGTTTTTATTCCCTGCTTGGATAATTCGGAAATGAATTGTTTCCAGCTATTGGATTTGCCTAACGAGTTCTTGACGGCATGGTAAATCTCGTACTTCGTCCTATCGTTTCCTTTCAGACGATGTGTTCTTACCCTGTCCTTGCCTTTACCAAAATAAAGTCCGTACTTTTCTTTCAGTTCCTTGCAAACCTTGATATTCCGATAACAGTCGTTCCTGTCGCTGATAGTGCGTCCGTTGTTATCCACACGGTTGAAAACGATGTGAACGTGCGGATGCTTCTGGTCGTTGTGCCGGGCAATGATATACTGGGTATCTCTGATTCCCATTTTCTGCATATACTCTTTTGCCAGACTTACTAGCGTCTCATCCGTCATTCTCGGAGCATCTTCGGGTGCATAGCTGAGTGAGATATGTCCCACAGGCTGACGAATATTCGGCTTCATCATCCGCTGGGTTTGAAAACAGTCCGTAATGGTCTGAATACTATCCGTCAATACTCCTTCCGCTGTCAGCAGTCTTGCATCGGGCTTGCCCAATACATAATTAACACAGCCTTTGAATCCAGTTCCCTTACTTATTTTTCCAATCATCGGACAGGTGTTTTATGATTTGGACTATCTTTTTCTTCAACATCATCAATTCGGCTGCCACTCCAGCGAAACCTCCGGCATTGGCTTTATGGGCAAGCTGGTTGATGTTGTTGGCTTCCCCTGCCAATTTACGGAGCACGTCCGCATCCGCCTTGCTGATGCGCTGTACTACTTTTCCCGTAAGCAGTACGGAATGTACAAACCTGCTGAGGGAAACGCCTGCATCTTTCCTGCGTTTCTCCACCGCTTGGTATTCAATATCTGTAAATCTTGCGCTGACCACACGCACCTTTTTACGCTTGGTCTGTCGTAATTGTTGTTTATCTTTTTCCATTCTGAAATTCCTTTTTAGCTGTGACCAACGGGAGCGGACTGTCTTTGCCTTCCGGCAAAGCAAGGTCGGAAATGTATACATTTCCATAACCTTGCTTCCTCAGACAATACGGCTTCCGCCAGTACAGCGGTGATACATGATTGATGTTACAGGCTCCGCCCTTTCGACTTTTTGTGTGGTACAATCTGTTCGGTTTTCTGCTCCTGCACAGAGCGTTGTCGGACGAGATACTCGTTCAAGTCCTTACAGTCCTTGTAAGTGTGCGATGCGTCACGGACACGGTAGGAATACTCGTTTGCAAGTCTTTGGAAAGCTTCCGTTCCAGCACGGTCATTGTCGAAAAAACAATGGATGCGCTCATAGACTGCCAATCCATCAATCGCCTTGTGGAGATTGGAAACCGAGTTCAATATGATATAGTCCTGCCAGTCCAGACACGGCATTTGGGGGCACTTCTTTGTCCGTATGGTCAGAAATGAGAGATAGTCCATAAATCCCTCGAACACGAAACAGGTGTCATTCCTTCTGCCTTCATGCCGGATATGGGTGATGTCTTTCGGCGCGATGCAGCCCTTGAAGTATCGGTTGCGTATCTCATAACCGCCAGCCATGTTCCGAAAACCGATGGCAAAATAACGCTTGCCGTTGTTCTCGAAGTGTACCTCATTACATTCTCTTTTCGCCAGTTCCAAGTTTATTCCCCTGCCTTGCAGATAAGAAAGCAGGACGGGAGAATCAAGTTTCCTTACTTCCATACGCTGAAAATTTGGTTCTGTGGAGGACTGCTTCCGAAAAGAAAAGGACACGGGGCTAATGTGCGGTGTCTGCTCCGCAATCCGTTGCAGCAGATACGGCACGTGGACGGAACTGTAAAGTTCCGAAGCCAGTGCGATAATATTGCCACCCTGTCCCAACCCGAAGTCATACCATTTATTGATTTCAGTATTCACCTTGAAAGACGCTTCGGTCTCCTCCCGAAATGGTGATTTATACCAGAGGTTTGCTCCCTGCTGCCTGACAGGGGTATAACCCAAACTATGTAGATAATCTACCAGCCTTATGTTTTTTGCTTCTTCGATAGTCATTATCTATACGGATTTGATTGTGAGTAAAAAGCGTTGAATTGTTGAGAATATCTTGTATCAAGTTGAAAGACAAAGCGGTATCCACTCAACAACGGTTCAACAAATGCCTGCGAAAAAAGAAACTATTATTTCTCTTTTCAACAGCACATTTTGAGTGTTGAGCGTTTGTTGAGAAAATTTCAAACTAAGTATCAATAAATTACTTGCTTATTTCAACAATTCAACAAAATAATCAGAGTTCGTCCAGCAATGACCTGCTGATGGTGTAAAAGCGTCCAACCCTCCTGATAGGTGCAAACCTGCAATCCCTATTATAGTCGAACTGGTAAGTTGTATAGGTCAATCCGTTGGGGGCAGGTGTCAGTTTCCAGCTTTCCGTAACGATTCTGCGCAGGTGGTGCTTTTCGATTTTAATACCCGAAAGATTCAGCAGGTTAAGCAGGTCGTTCAAGCAGAAGGAAAGACTGTCAATCCCTACATTGTCCATTATCTCCCTTATCAGCTCCATCACTTCCACCTCATGCTTACCACGGTTACATCGGATGATTCTCAGCAAAGCCGGAGTTTCCGTCAGCTTTGGAGAAAACCACATGCGGCTTTCCTGCCGGGTGGTCAGTTGCCTGTGCTGGAGGAAATAGAGGAAAGCCGGTATTTCCGCTGTCAGTTTTTGCAGAAAGTTTGTATCGTCACTTTCAAGGCGATGAATTTTCCGTACCCAGTAACGTGTCTCGCCCGGGTCAATGATGACGGGCAGGCTTTCGTTATTGGAACAAAGCACGAACTTGGCGAAGAAAGCAATCTCGTCACGGTCTTTGCCTTTGGCTTCCACTTTGTAGGAAAGTGTGGTACTTAGATTCTTCAAACGCTCAGAATCCTCCCTGCGGTTCAGCAATACCTCGTCCACCACGATAACGAGCTTTCCTGCCCAGTCTGCATTGAATTGGCTGCGGAAATCCTCGTTAGTATTAAAGGTCACATTATTGCGGAACACGGCTTTCAGAAAATTCAGGAACGTACTTTTTCCGGTGTTGCGCTCTTCCGATACCAACAATAGAATAGGAAGTTTCTGCACAGGCTGCAAATAAAGGAGTTGCAGGTAATCCATAGCCAACTCGTACTGTTCACCGAAGATGTGGCGTACCAAAGCTTGAATGTGGGAGAAATCTCCTTCTTTTGGCTCATGTCCTATCGGCTCGTACAGGTTCAGGAAGTTGTCTATTACCTGACAGTAATTCACATGGTCGGGAACTGTGCAGAAGCCGTCATACTTGGGAACACCAGCCAGATAGTCCTTGCCGTAATCTTGGCGGAGCGTCTCGTTGTTCCAGACAATGCGTTTCTTGACGTGTCCTCCGTTCAGTCGGGGCTGGCTAACTATCTTGTAGAGTGTTGTGCCTACTCGGACAAACGGATTTTCATTCTTTAATGTTTCTTTCGTACTCATATATTTTAGCGTTTACGTTTGAAACATTTCTGAATGTTGATTGCGGAATTACAATCTTCGCTACGGTTTGAAATTAACCTTAATTCCGCAACACATATTGTTAGAAATAAATTTAAAATACTGAGTAATAATATATTACCCAGTATTTTGCCATGTCAGAAGATTCACTTAACTTAGTGTTGCAATAAAAATCAAACAA
>CASFRN010000069.1 GCA_949296855.1 uncultured Bacteroides sp.
CAAAATAGGGTCGCGTAGCTCAACTGAATAGAGTAGCTGACTACGGATCAGCCGGTTACAGGTTTGAATCCTGTCGCGATCACTATTTGATTAATGCGTTGGCCGCGTAGCTCAACTGAATAGAGTAGCTGACTACGGATCAGCCGGTTACAGGTTTGAATCCTGTCGCGGTCACACTGAAAACCTCCTCTTTCGCAGGAGGTTTTTTCATTTTACACCGCCCCTCTTAATCCTCCGTCAGCCTCCCTTATTCTTTTAATTCAAGCGACAGATTGTTGTCTTTATCTATCAACAAGTTTACATAATAGCATGACAAATCGTCAGGCATACTGACCGTCGCCTGATAATGAAACCCGTCGGCATCCACTCCCATAAAACTCATGTCCGACAAAATAGCCATATGCAAGAAATCGGCAGGAACAGTCCCTTCGAACATTTCTTTACGGATGTCTTTTGCATACAAACGCCGTTTGCCCTGATATACGCAAATATGAATGACGTTATCGTAATAAACGTTATCGATAATCATGCCCTCCTCCGTCATTACAGGATGAAATACTTTTTTAGTGGAAGGATTAATATAAGCATATCCTCTGTAACGTTTCCCTTGATACATAAACACCGAATCCTTTTCGATGACTTCTTTTTCAGGTTCAGGCACGGATCGGTAACCAAGGAGAGCCGTATCGGCATCCGACTTATGAAGACTGACCAAATCACCCAACGAAGTATAAAACTGAAAAACGCCGTCCTCCATCCTGCTGATACGGTAAGTTACGACTTCAGCCCCCTGTGCGACAAGGGTATCCCCTGAAATCTTAAAACAAACTGGGGCACCAGACTGGCTTACGAAAAAAATACTATCATCCTTTATCCTGAGCATTGGCAACCCCGTATTGTCATCAATCCAGACACCTTGCAACTGCCGCCGCGCAGCCAAGTCACGTTCTTTTTGTGCCTTCTCTCCTTCCTTTCCGGCGTTTCCCGCACAAGCGGCAAATAAACACGCGCAAAGCATTGCCGATAATACCATTTTCATACCTGTATACAATGTTTCTTGGTCTTCGTTTCATTTTCTTGCTACAAAAGTATAACAAAATCCCCAACTTATACCATATAACAGAAAAAAATCCTATATTTGCAGTATGAAAGAATTAGCCAAACATATCGAAGTATTGCTTTTAGAGAACGATTGTGTCATTGTTCCAGGATTAGGAGGATTTATCGCCCATTACCGTTCTTCTTATTACAATAAGGAGACAAGGGAATTCTGCCCTCCGTCGCGCACGATTGGATTCAACCCGAAACTAGTGATGAACGACGGATTACTGGTGCAATCATATATGCAAGCATACAATACCGATTTCCCCGATGCCACGCGGAAAATCGGGCAAGTGGTGGAAACCTTAAAAGAAGAACTTTACCAAGAAGGGCACGTCCGGCTGAATCAAGTGGGTACATTATATTATAACATCAACGGCGTTTACGAATTCGAACCGATTGAAAACGGATTCTTCACTCCGGCGCTATACGGGTTAAGTACATTCACGTTGCCAAGACAGACATTCAATCCAGTCCTGAAACCTGTCCGGCAAAAAGAATGGATGCCGCAAGTAGCTTCCTCACGTAAAAGGATTCCGCATAAACGGTGGATGCGGAATGTTGCCGCCGTAGCAGCTTCCCTCATTTTGTTCTTTCTGTTCTCGGTGCCAGTAAAAAACACGTATGTCGATGAAACGAATTACGCATCATTAGGTTCAGAAGGCTTGTTCGAAATGATTCGAAGCCAATCGGCTGCTTCAAGTGTCATCGTGCCCGCCTCGCAAAAAAGCGGACAAGAAAAAGTGCAAGCCACAAAGACTGAGCAAAAGAAACAGATTAAGAACAACGTCAACACATTGAAACCCATAACTGTAAAAACAGAAAAAGTAGAAGCCCGTACAAATAATAAAAAGACACCGAAAGATATGGTGGCGACAGCGCAAAAGAAGGAAGCCAAAGCGACAGCCAAAACGCAACCGACAACCTCTAAAGCGTCGGTTCCCGCCAAACCGCAAAAGGGAAATAATCACATTATCGTAGCCAGCCTGACTAATACAGCCGATGCCGGCAAAGTAGTAGAAACCTTGAGACAAAAAGGATATGCCGACGCACAAGTTATCGTGTCGCAAGGCCATTACCGAATCTCATTGTTCAACTATGCTAAGAAAGCCGATGCTTATCAGAAAATCCAAGAACTGAAGAAACAGCCTGATTTCGCTTCGGCATGGGTGTTCACTTCAAAATAACCACATCCCGGTTCTGCAAATATGTACAAGTGCCTTTATCCGGTATTCCGCATACCGGGCAAAGCAGATTAAACAGTTTTATCATGAAAAGAGTAAGATGTCCGAAATGTGACAATTATATCCAGTTCGACGAAACGAAATACAAAGAAGGCCAGTCGTTGGTATTCGTATGCGACCAATGCAAGAAACAGTTCTCCATCCGCATCGGCAAAACCAAGCTGAACGCCGGCACCCGCCGCGAGGAAATCATCGATGAAAAAGAAGGGACAAAAGACTGGGGAAACGTAGTGGCGATAGAAAACGTATTCGGCTACAAACAAGTATTACCCTTACACGAAGGCGACAACCTGATTGGCAGACGCTCGAAAGGAACGGAAGTAGACATTCCTATCGAGACAAACGACCCAAGCATGGACCGCCGCCATTGTATCCTGAATGTAAAACGGAACAAACAAGGTAAAATCATTTATACCTTACGCGACAACGAAAGCATTACCGGCACATTCGTAATGAACGACCTGTTAGGTCCGAAAGACCGCATCCGCCTAGATGAAGGCGACATCTTTACGTTAGGTGCCACTACCCTCATCTTACGCACTGCGGAAGGGAAAGAATCCGAAAAAGAATAGCGGATTCTTCTTGTTACAACAACATTATTCCGCAACACAACATAACTGCATATACACTTACAGCCGTCAGTCTTCTTGCGTCACTTCCACTTCAGGCAAGCCGATGCTTTCTACTATCCGCATCCAATAAGTACGCAGGTCTTTCCAATGATAGAAAGGAGCGCAATCGGTCTTGACGGGAAGGGTCACTTCACGTTCGTTTAAAAGAAGTTTCACCAAAATATCCTCATTACCCGGCTTGCGAAAGAAGATAAGTTGCACATTGCCGCACATCGGGATAACACGGTACGTACGGTAAGTATCGTCTATCTTTTGCCAATCGGCAGTGGAAGCAGAAAGACGGTTGCATCCCATCAGGGTTGCCAACGGTGCCAAGTTGGTATCGTGACCGTAACGCAAGGTTACGCAGTTCCGTTTTGATGCAATGACTGTATCGGCGGTTTCCACAAAATTGCGGAGTAAGTTACGCTCTACCTTATACATACACGTGCCGCTCAGGGGAGACGCGCCTTTCTCGTAATACCATTCGAAATTATTGCGCTGCCACAAGTCGTAACGTTCGTTTTCGTTAAACAAGAAAGCCAAATCGGGCTGACTGTAGCTGCTTTGGCTAATGCCGTCCAGTTCAAAGAGGTCCATCATCAGTCCCGTAGGGTCTTCCACCGTTTCAGGACGGGTGAAGAGCTGCTTCATTAAGCGTGCAGGATGCACATAGACACTATCGGCGGCACGGTACACCGAATCCATATTCGCCAAATGAACAGCCTCGTAAGGTTCATTCTTATACTTTATATAATATAAGTCGTGATTGCTGGCATCGTTCGTGATGTTCAGTTTCGGATTCAATCCCTTCAGTTCCACGCATCCAGCAGTCATTGAGAGGAAAGCACGCGTCTTGTAAGTAGAACGGGCATCCACGTGTATCCCATCGGCAAACACTTGCGGATAACGGGCAAACATACGGCGCACCAATTCACGATGTTGCTCGGCTCCTTTCGGCGTAAGTTCGCCATAACGTCCTTCTGCTTCCTTTGCCAAACTTTCCACCACCTTCAATGCCCGTTTCCCATCATCGGTAAGAATACTCTGCTTTTCGGCATTGCGCAAAATAGCCAAAGGCTTATCGTACTTCTTTTGCTTAGTGAGGTAACGCGAGCCGTGACGGGCAAACATCGAGATATAAAAAGGTTCATAACCTTCGGGAGCCGGAGTCAGTTGCACATCCGGAGCCTGATAGGCATAATACTTGCCTGCCGCTAAGGCGGGATTCTGGCGGATTTCCTCTTCCGCACTCTGTGCCGATACTGAAAGTGCAGCGCAGAACAACTGGACAAATATAAACAATCTTTTCATTGGTTGATGATTTAAAAACGGATGTAAAAGTAGGGATTCTTCCTGCATTTACATCCGCCTGTTGCTTGAAAAGATAATTCCGGTTTTAAAATGAAACAGGAATGCAACACGTTCGTCACACTTATTGCGCCGGCATGCTTACTATCTCCTGCATAATGCGCACGGCGGTTTGTACATCCGTCACGTTCTTGATAACCATGCTCCGCTTACCGTTCTGCTCACGCAAGTTACATTCACGCGAATTCTGTGCCATATAGCCAATGACTTTTCCGAACGCCTCGCTTTGATAATACGGACTCTCCAAGTTGCTTACAAAATAAAGCGTCATACGCCCTGCTTTGAGGAACACTTTCTCGATGCCCATCCGTTTCGCCATACGGCGCAAGGGCACGATGCGTATCAGTTCTTCGCCTTCGGGCGGTATCTTCCCGAAACGGTCGAGCAAACGGGCACGGAAGGCTTCTACGTCCTTGTCCAATTCTAACTTATCCAACTCGCGATAGAGCAACATGCGCTCGCTGCTGCTTGGGATATATTCGTTGGGGAAAAGCAATTCGAGGTCGCTCTCTACGGAACATTCGTCTACGAATCCTTCTCCGCTCAATTTCTCTTCACCCGCTTTGATTTCATCGGCATAAAGGTCGGCAAACTCATCGTTCTTCAATTCGGTCACCGCTTCGGATAGAATCTTTTGGTAAGTCTCGTATCCCAAATCGGCGATAAATCCGCTCTGTTCGGCTCCCAACATATTTCCTGCTCCACGGATGTCGAGGTCTTGCATGGCGATATGGATGCCGCTCCCCAAATCACTGAAGTTCTCTATCGCTTGCAAGCGGCGTTTGGCTTCGGGAGTCAAAGTCGATAAGGGAGGCGCTAACAGATAGCAGAATGCTTTCTTATTGCTTCGCCCTACCCGTCCGCGCATCTGATGCAAGTCGCTCAATCCGAAATTCTGCGCCTGATTGATGATGATGGTATTGGCATTGGGAATATCAATGCCGCTTTCTATAATCGTAGTGGCAAGCAATACATCGTAATCGTAATTCACGAAGTCGAAAATGATTTTCTCCAAATCTTCGGG
>CASFRN010000070.1 GCA_949296855.1 uncultured Bacteroides sp.
CATATGTATCAGATTTAGAAATTTTCCTCCAAGTTAATAAAATTGTGACTAAGAGCACGAAGGAGGGGACAGAAAACAAGGCGCCGGCCTTGTTTTTTTATCCTGCCGGTGTAAAATCTGGGGAATTTTATCTAAATTTGTAGGCAAGAATAACAGCATGAACAAAGAAAGCATGGAAACAACGAATACCGAACTTATCTTAATACGCATCAGCGGACTGGACCGTCCGGGACTGACCGCTTCCATTACCGAAATATTGTCGCAATACGAAGTGGACATCATGGACATCGGACAGGCGGATATCCACAGCACACTTTCGTTGGGCATCCTCTTTAAATGTAATGAGAAAGACTCGGGCAATGTTATGAAGGACTTACTGTTCAAGGCTTCGGAACTGGGCATTAACATCCGTTTTTACCCCATCTCGGCAGAAGAATACGAGGAATGGGTGAATATGCAAGGAAAAAACCGTTACATCCTGACTTTGTTAGGACGCAAACTCACCGCCCAGCAGATAGCGGGAGCTACACAGTTGCTTGCTGACCAAGGCTTGAACATCGATGCCATCCGGCGCTTGACCGGACGTATCCCCTTGGATGAACGGAAGGCCCGAGTGCGTGCGTGTATTGAGTTTTCGGTAAGAGGCACTCCCCGCGATACGGAAGAGTTGCAGCGCGACCTGATGAAGCTAAGCAACCGGCTGGAAATGGATTTCTCGTTCCAAAAAGACACCATGTACCGGCGGATGCGCCGCTTGATTTGTTTCGATATGGACTCTACGCTTATCAAAACCGAAGTGATAGACGAACTGGCGGAACGTGCAGGCGTAGGCGGGCAAGTACGTGCCATTACCGAGCGGGCGATGCGCGGCGAAATAGATTTCCGCGAAAGCTTTACCGAGCGGGTGGCATTGCTCAAGGGGCTGGATGAAAGCGTGATGAAAGACATCGCCGAGCACTTGCCCATCACCGAAGGCGTGGAACGGATGATGTATGTATTGAAGAAATACGGGTACAAGATTGCCATCCTGTCGGGCGGATTTACGTACTTCGGCAATTACCTGAAAGAGAAATTCGGCATCGACTATGTGTACGCCAACAACCTGGAAATCGTAGACGGCAAACTGACGGGACGGTATTTGGGCGACATCGTAGACGGAAAACGGAAAGCCGAATTACTGCAACTGATTGCCCAGGTAGAGAACGTAGACATTGCGCAAACCATTGCCGTAGGCGACGGAGCCAACGACTTGCCGATGCTATCGGCAGCCGGACTTGGCATCGCTTTCCATGCCAAGCCGAAGGTAAAAGCCAACGCGCGCCAGTCCATCAACACCATCGGGCTAGACGGCGTGCTGTATTTCTTAGGATTCAAAGATTCGTATCTTGACGAACGAGCAAACCGTTGATAACAACAAAACTATATATATGAAGTTTACAGAACTGAATTTGGAAGACAGCGTCTTGGAAGCACTCGACGCGATGAACTTTACAGAATGCACACCGGTGCAAGAGCAAACCATCCCCGTCATCTTAGAAGGAAGAGACCTGATAGGCGTAGCACAAACCGGTACAGGAAAAACCGCCGCTTACCTGCTTCCAGTCATCAACCAACTGAGCAAAGGAGGCTACCCCACTGACGCCATCAATTGTGTCATCATGGCACCGACCCGCGAACTGGCGCAGCAGATAGACCAGCAAATGGAAGGGTTCTCCTACTTCATGCCCGTATCGAGTGTAGCCATTTACGGAGGAAACGACGGCATACGTTTCGAACAAGAGAAAAAGGGCTTGACGCTGGGTGCCGATGTAGTGATAGCTACACCAGGCCGCCTCATCAGCCACTTAAGCCTGGGGTATGTCGATTTATCAAAAGTGTCTTTCTTTATTCTCGACGAAGCCGACCGGATGCTGGACATGGGATTTTCGGATGACATTATGCAAATCGTGAAATACCTGCCTAAGGAACGCCAGACCATCATGTTCTCTGCTACCATGCCGGCAAAGATACAGCAACTGGCAAAGACCATCCTGAATAACCCGGCTGAAGTGAAGATTGCCGTATCGAAACCGGCCGACAAAATCATCCAGGCAGCATACGTGTGCCACGAAGGGCAAAAACTAAGCATTATTCAAAGCCTGTTTAAAGAACAAAAGCCCGAACGGGTCATCATCTTCGCTGCATCGAAACTGAAAGTGAAAGAGGTGGCGAAAGCCTTGAAACGGCTCAACCTGAACGTAGGCGAAATGCACTCCGACTTAGAACAGAGCCAGCGCGATGAAATCATGCACGAATTCCGCAACGGACGCATCAGCATGCTGGTGGCTACCGACATCGTTTCGAGAGGCATCGACATTGACGACATCCGCTTGGTCATCAATTACGACGTGCCGCATGATAACGAAGACTACGTGCACCGCATCGGGCGTACCGCCCGTGCCAATAACGACGGATGTGCCATCACGTTTGTAAGCGAAACCGAACAAACCCGCTTCAAACAAATAGAAGACTTCTTAGGGAAAGAAATCTACAAACTCCCTCTCCCGCCCGAAGTAGGCGAAGCGCCGGTTTACGCTCCGCACGCCAGCAACCGCAACAAAGGAGGAAGGGGCAAAGGAGGCTGGAAAAAACGTCCGTTCAACAACAAACGCCCGCAAAAGAAAGGCGGAACCAGGCAATAATCCTTTCCCGCCAAAGACACAAAACCTCTTAATTTAACATTATATTATGGATTATAAATTACTTGTACTCGACTTAGACGGGACACTGACCGATTCGAAAAAGAAAATAACCGCACGCACGCACGACACACTGATAGAAGCACAAAAAAAAGGCATAAAAATCGTGCTGGCATCAGGACGGCCCACTTACGGTGTAGCCCCCATTGCCGACGCTTTAGAACTGGACCGTTACGAAGGATATATCCTGTCGTATAACGGAGGGGAAATCATCGACTGGAAGACAAAGCAACTGATGTACAAAAAATGGTTAGATAACGATGTGTTGCCTTACCTGTACCAATGTGCCAAAGACAACGGTTTCGCCATCGTAACCTACGACCATGAATATGTACTGACCGAATCGCCCGACGATGAATATGTACTAAAAGAAGCTCTGCTGAACGTCATGAAAATAAAGAAGACAGACAACTTTTTAGAATCAATCCCCCGCCCCATCACCAAATGCCTGATAGTAGGCGAACCAACCCGTTTGGCTGAATTGGAAAAGGAAATGTACGGACAGTTGAAAGACAAGATGGGCGTATTCCGCTCGGAACCGTATTTCTTAGAGTTGGTGCCGAAAGGGATTGATAAAGCGCAATCATTGTCTGTCTTACTGGAAGAAACCGGGCTGGCTAAAGAAGAAATGATTGCGATGGGAGACGGATTCAACGACTTATCGATGATTCAATTTGCGGGCTTGGGCATAGCAATGGCGAACGCACAGCAAATAGTACGTGAGAACGCCGACTTCATCACACTATCGAACGATGAAGACGGTGTAGCATACGCCGTAGAAAAGTTTATTCTGTTTTAGGCTTACGGTCAAAGAACGGATTTTTTGACGATGCGCTGACAGGGATAGCATAAACCTGTCGGCAACCGTCTAACCAATCGAGCCGCTGGGCTGCCAAACCTGCGGAAAACATTACGCGGGTATCTACCCGATGGTCGGCAGCCACCGAACAAGCCGAACCGACAGCAATGCCTACATCCACACTATTAATCGCACAAGGCACGCCTTCTTTACGTGATGCACACGTTTCGTAACCGCAATGCCCGCAATCCAAGCCTTGCGGTTGCGCGCGCGTTCCTATTAATATAACACACTCCGCCTGAAGGATGTTATCGGCATCGCGCAGGAAAAACTTAAAGCCGTTTTCTTCATACATCTGTTTCATCGTGTCGGAAAGGATGCGGAGATTGCTTTCGGTCACCATTGCTATCTCGATAATGTCCACCCCTTTCCCTTTGGGTGCCGTGCGTGCAGCCACCATCATTTCTTGGGCGATACGCAACACCTCTTCATGCCGATTTTCTCTTTCGTTAAGAATCACCTTGTTTACGTTTTTACAATTTACGATTTGCCATCCGGCACACGCAATAACGAGTGTAATGGCAAATCGCAAACAAGTTTATTTTATAATGTCTAACTGCTTGAAACATTTCACCAACTTCTCGATGGCAAAGTCAATCTGTTCTTTCGTATGAGTAGCCATCAAAGCGAAACGCACCAATGTGTCTTGCGGCGCGCAAGCGGGAGGAATGACAGGGTTGATGAAAACGCCTTCATCGAATGCCAACTTGGTCACCTCGAATGTCTTATCCGTATCGCGTACGTAAAGCGGGATAATGGGGCTTTCCGTATCGCCGATTTCGAATCCGGATTCACGGAAACGTTTCAATGCGTAATTGGTGATTTTCCACAGATTCTCCTGACGCTGCGGTTCGGTTTGCAATATATGAAGCGCCTCGATAGCGGCAGCCGTAGCGGCGGGGGTGCTGCTTGCCTGAAAGATATACGAACGTGCGTTATGGCGCAGCCAGTTAATCGTATCCTTATCGGCCGCAACGAATCCGCCGATAGAAGCAAGCGACTTGCTGAATGTCCCCATAATCAAGTCGATGTCTTGTGTCAGTCCGAAATGATCGCATACGCCACGCCCGTTACGTCCGAATACACCCAACCCGTGAGCTTCATCCACATAAATGGTAGCGTTGTATTTCTTTTTCAAACGGACAATCTCCGGCAAGTTCGCCAAGTCACCTTCCATAGAGAATACACTATCGACCACAATTAACTTAATGGCATCCGGTTCGCATTTTTGAAGCTCACGTTCCAAAGCTTCCATATCGTTATGTTTGTACTTCAGTTGAGTAGCGAAAGAAAGACGGCGCCCGTCAACGATAGAAGCATGGTCGCGGTCATCACAAATGATGTAATCGCCACGCCCCACCAACTGCGGAATGACCCCTTCGTTTACCGTAAAGCCTGTAGAAAAGCACAGAGCTTCGTCTTTTCCGATAAATTCAGCCAATTCTTTCTCTAATCTCACATGAATATCAAGCGTACCGTTCAACAAACGGGAGCCGGCACATCCTGTCCCGTATTTACGGGTAGCCTCGATAGCAGCATGAATGATACGCTCATCATGAGTCAGTCCCATATACGAGTTCGACCCGAACATCAACACTTTCTTTCCGTCCATCATCACTTCGGTGTCCTGGGCACTGTCTATTTCACGGAAATAGGGATAAACGCCTCGTTCCATATACATTTGAGGCACTCTGAATTTACTCAATTTGTCTTGTAATAGTCCCATATTCTACTGTTTGGTAAATCTCTTTCGAGCTTAGATTTACATTGTTAAATAATAACCCGGCTTATCCTTCCGGCAGATTATATATAAAAGAACGTGCAAAGATAATAATTTTGTCAAAATCAACAGGTCATTGAGGCAAAAAAATTATCATGCGCAGTAATTCTGGAATAAAATGTAGGATTTATAAACAAAATAGTCTTATTTTTGTTTTCCAAATAAGAAACCTACTCAAAACCATATGAATTCAAAGAAACGTATCCTGTTTATAGTCAACCCCATATCGGGGACACACGGGAAAGAGTTCGTGCTGCACCTGACAGACAAATACATAGACCGCACACGATACGACTATACCGTCCGCAAAACCGAATATGCGGGACACGCTTGCCAGCTGGCGCGTCAGGCGGCAGAAGAGAAGACCGACATTGTAGTAGCCATCGGAGGCGACGGGACCATCAATGAAATAGGCCGTTCATTGGTACATACCGACACAGCCTTAGGCATCATCCCGTGCGGGTCGGGCAATGGGCTGGCACGCCACTTGCATATCCCCATGGGGCCGCGCGGCGCCATCGAGACCATAAACAAAGGATTTATAAAGGAAATAGATTATGGCATAATCGACCGGCATCCGTTCTTTTGCACTTGCGGAGTCGGGTTTGACGCTTTTGTCAGCCTAAAGTTTGCCGATTCCGGGAAGCGAGGGCTGACCACCTATTTAGAAAACACCTTGCACGAAAGCTTGACTTACCGCCCCGAGACATACGAAATAGAAAACGAATTGGGGACGGTGCGTTACAAAGCGTTTCTCATCGCCTGTGCCAATGCATCGCAATATGGCAACAACGCTTACATCGCTCCGCAAGCGTCCCTTACCGACGGCATGATGGACATCACCATATTGGAACCGTTTACGATGCTCGACGTGCCTACCCTTGCTTTCCAACTGTTTAACAAAACCATTGACCAAAACAGCCGGATTAAAACGTTGAAGGAGAAAAAAATCACCATCCACCGGCACAGCGAAGGGGTATTTCACTTCGACGGCGACCCGATGATGGGAGGAAAGGACCTGGAAGTAGAAGTGATTCACCGCGGCTTAAAAGTCATTGCGCCTGAAAAAGAGCACAATATGGCCGAGCCATTCAGCGTCCTTCAGCATTTCACCGACTTTTTCGGCACACGCCCGCTTACAGCGACCATCGCCGAGAAACACCGCAAACTGCTGCAACTAAACCAAAACTTATTGCGCCGGTTAGCCAAGCGGTGACTTCTTTCACACATACAAATAAAAGTCTTTTACCAAACGGACAAATTCAGGGCTATACACACGAGGCGATGACTCTATAACCAAACTATCTGTTTCACAAGGCCGGACACTTCTAACAAAAGTCAGCAAGACACGTTTAGGAAGCACACCGGGTTTAGTCAAGACATCGGTACGGCGCGACGCATACAAATGACGTCCGGCTGCCGATGTCGTAAAACTCCCCATCAAACCGGCCGGCAATATCACCGAAAAAGAACCGTCATCTGTCAATAAGCGCCCCACCGCATCCAGCAAACAGTCAAAACTCAACGACTCCGTATGCCTGGCAGCATTACGTTGCCCGTCCGGACAATGTACCCGTTCGCAAAAGAAAGGCGGATTCGAAACAATAGTATCATACTTCCCTTCATTAAATACGGCTACATCTGCCCTGCAGATACGAATCCGCCCGCTCCACGGCGAAGCCGCCACATTTCCGCACGCTTGCCCTACCGCATCCGCATCAATATCAATCCCTGTTATCCGAGCACTGCAACGCTGCGCTATCATCAAGGCAATCAAACCGCTTCCTGTACCGACATCAAGCACCTGCTTCGAACGGGCGACATCGGCCCATGCCCCCAACAATACGCCGTCTGTCCCCACTTTCATCGCACAACGGTCATGCCACACTTCAAACTGTTTAAACCTGAAAAAAGGATTCCTCATAAGCTGACTTCTCAAATTTTCGCCAAAAATAAATAAAACATATTTGATTTAAGCGTAAATCTCCAATTTATTTCATGGATTTGCAACTTTTCTGTTTCCGTATTCGGAGCAGATTGTTTACCTTTGTACCCGTTTTGGAATTATAGATACAAAGAGCAGAGACAAACCACTAATTATGGCACGAAGAAAAAAAATAAAGAACGACATGGAATCTGGAGTTGCTACCGAAGAAGTGTCAATGGTAGCCGAAATCACTCCCGAGTTCGAACAACTTTCCGCGGATGAAATAAAAGGTGAAATACCTGTCATGACCTTACGCAACATGATTATGTTTACCAGCATCGTCATGCCGGTAACAGTAGGCAGACAGGCTACGCTGAAACTGGTTCGTTCCGCATCAAAGAACAAGCAACACATCATCATAGCGACCCAAAGGTCATCGGAAACAGAAGACCCCATTTTAAGAGACCTCTATCCGGTAGCGGTTATCGGGCGTGTACTTCGGATATTCGAATTGCCCGGAGGGACCACCACCGTCATCCTGCAAGCAAGCAACGTCAAGGTGAAATTGGAAGAACTGACATCGGTAGAACCTTTTCTTAAAGGCAAAGTATCCGTATTGCCCGAATTCATGGAAATGGAAGACAATGATGAATTAAACGCATTGATGGAGACCTGCCTCGACTTGGCAAACCAGTATGTAGACGCCAGCGACAGGTTAAGTCCGGACGTCACTTTCGCATTGAAGAACCTGCCGAAAGAACACGTGCTGGTGAACTACATCTGCACCAACTTCCCGTTCAGCTTAGACGAAAAATATGAATTGATTTGCAAGCCGACTCTGAAAGAGAGGCTGTACGCTTTAATCCAAGTACTGAACCGCGAAACGAAACTGGCGGAACTGAAGCACGACATCCAGATGCGGACCCGCGAAGACTTAGACCGCCAACAACGGGAATACTTCTTGCAACAACAAATCAAGAACATCCAAGACGAATTAGGGAATAGCCAAGAAGACGAGATAGACGAACTACGCGCCAAAGGGAAAAACAAAAAGTGGGACAAAGAGATAGCCGCCGCTTTCGAGCGGGAAGTGCAAAAGCTGGAACGCATCAATCCGCAATCGCCCGATTACAACGTGCAGCTGAGTTATCTGCAAACATTGCTTTCGCTTCCTTGGAACATATTCACAACCGACAACCTCAGCATTTCCAACGCCGAAAAAGTGCTCAACAAAGACCATTACGGACTGGAAAAGGTAAAAGAACGGATTTTAGAGCACCTGGCGGTGCTGCAACTGAAAGGCGACATGAAATCGCCTATCCTCTGCCTTTACGGGCCTCCGGGAGTGGGAAAGACTTCACTGGGACGCTCCATCGCCTCGGCTTTGAAGCGGAAATACGTACGTATGTCGCTGGGAGGGGTGCACGACGAAGCGGAAATACGCGGACACCGCCGTACATACATCGGCGCAATGCCCGGACGCATCATTAAAAGCCTGATGAAAGCCGAATCGTCGAATCCGGTCATTATCCTCGACGAAATAGACAAGATGGGGAACGACCGCCAGGGAGACCCGGCCTCGGCCATGCTGGAAGTGCTCGACCCGGAACAAAACAACGCTTTCCATGACAACTATGTGGATTTGGACTATGACCTTTCGAAAGTGATGTTCATCGCCACGGCGAACAACCTGGACACGATTCCCACCCCGTTGCTCGACCGTATGGAGTTAATAGAAGTAAGCGGCTACATCACCGAAGAAAAGATAGAAATCGCACGGAGACACCTGATACCGAAAGAAATGCTGGCAAACGGCTTGACAAAAGAACATATAAAATTCGCCAAGCCTGCCATTGAATACATCATCGAGAATTATACCCGCGAAAGCGGCGTGCGCGAGCTGGAAAAGAAAATAGGCAAAGTCATGCGCCGGATAGCCCTTGAAATAGCCAGCGGCAAGTTTGCCGGGCTGCACGAATTAAAGCCCGATGACATCAAGCAATATTTAGGCGTTCCCGAATATTCACGGGACAAATACCAAGGAAACGGATACGCAGGCGTCGTGACAGGCTTGGCATGGACTGCCGCGGGCGGCGAAATCCTCTTCGTGGAAACCAGCCTGAGCAAAGGCAAAGGCGGACGCCTTACGCTGACGGGAAACTTGGGCGACGTAATGAAGGAATCGGCAATGTTAGCATTGGAGTACCTGAAAGCGCACTCATCCCTGCTCGATTTACCCGACGGCATCTTCGACAACTGGAATATCCACATCCATGTGCCCGAAGGCGCCATACCCAAAGACGGGCCGTCGGCAGGCATCACAATGGTTACGTCGCTCGCCTCCGCGCTTACGCAACGGAAAGTGAGAGCAAACCTTGCCATGACAGGAGAAATCACCCTGCGAGGCAAAGTGTTGCCTGTAGGAGGCATCCGCGAAAAAATATTAGCGGCAAAACGTGCGGGAATAACCAACTTGATCCTGAGTGAAGAAAACCGCAAAAATATCGAAGAAATACAACCGCTTTACCTGAAAGGGTTGACTTTCCACTATGTCAAAGACATAAAAGAAGTGCTCCAACTGGCACTGACCGAGGAAAAGGTGGCGGACGCCATCGACTTCGAAGCCATTATGAAGAAGGACAAAGAAGCCGAAGCGGCAGAGAAAAAATAATCGGAGGACAACGGCTGCCCGCACAAGCCTAAACGCTTGCAGCCGTTTCTTCGAGACATAAAATTTCTACAGAATAAAACTAATGAAATTCGAACTACAACATACTGACCCGAAATCAAACGCCCGTGCAGGACTGATTACAACCGGCCACGGGCAGATAGAAACGCCGATTTTCATGCCTGTAGGCACTGTGGGCAGCGTGAAAGCCGTCCACCAGCGCGAATTGAAAGAAGACATCAAAGCGCAAATTATTTTAGGGAACACTTATCACCTCTATCTTCGCCCGGGACTGGACGTGCTGGAAACTGCCGGAGGATTGCATAAATTCAACGGCTTCGACCGCCCGATACTAACAGACAGCGGAGGGTTTCAAGTGTTTTCCCTTTCGGGAATCCGCAAGATGCGGGAAGAAGGTGTAGAGTTC
>CASFRN010000071.1 GCA_949296855.1 uncultured Bacteroides sp.
ATACGAGAGTTTGACACCTCTGTAGATAAGCCATCCGAAGAGAGAGGAAGCAAAGTCGAGTGCGCCGCCCGAGAAGCCTTCCGGAATGTGTGCTGTGGGGTCGTGTGTAGCTTCATATACCGTGTTGGCTGCCAATGTGAAGTCGGGAGCCATGTCGGTCACGAAATAAAGTCCGATGATAAGCGTAACCAGACCGATAATCAAGGTTTTCAATACATTTCCTTTTGTATAGGGCAATACCATGGGGAACAGGTAGAACATGCCTGCCAGGGATGCCAAGGGCAGGAACTGGTTGCCCGGAAGGAATACGGCAAGCGCCAGAATGACGGGAATCAGGATGACCGATGCTACCAGTGTGGCAGGATGGCCGATGACCAGGGCGGGGCTCATGCCGATATGCACTTTCTTGCCGTTGAATTTGGTCTTCACCAGTTCCGAGGTCTTTTCGGAAATGGGTTTCAGTCCTTCAATGAAGAGCGAGGTAATGCGGGGGATAAGTTCCATGACCGCACCCATGGTGATACCCAGGAAGAGCACTTTCTTGATGTCGAGCTGTGCGGCGGCACCGATAAGTATACCTACGATGACACCCAGTACCAGCGGTTCGCCCAATACGCCGAACTTCTTTTTCATTCCGTCGGCGTCAATGTCCAGCTTGGAGAAGCCGGGAATCTTGTCCAATGCCTTATTTATAAGGATAGCGAAAGGCGTGAAGCTTTGGCAGAAAGGCTGGGGGATGGAGATACCGTCCAAGTCATAGTATTTCTGGAACTTGTCTGCTGTCAGGTCGGCGCATACAAGTGTGATGATGTAGCAAATGATGGCTGCGAAATAGCCCCATGCCAGGCTTTCTCCCATAACGAAATACGCTACGGCACCGATGAAGGCGAAGTGCCAGTAGTTCCAAAGGTCGATGTTCACCGTACGGGTGGTCTTCGTGATGAGCATCAGCACGTTTATGCCTAAACAAATCGGAATAATCAAGGCACCTACGGCCGTGTTGTATGCCACGGCTGCCGCTGCGGGCCAGCCCATGTCGAATACGTTCAGTTGCAGGTGGTAAAGGTCGGAGATAGCTTTTAAGGGATTGTCGAAGTTGGTGGTCAGCAAGGCGGTGACTACGCCCAAGCCCACGAAGCCGACACCTACACAAAGTCCGGACTTCAATGCCTTGCCAAACTTCATGCCGATGCATAAACCGATGATTGTAAAGATGATAGGCATCATGACCGATGCCCCTAAACTAATAATGTAGCTGAATACTTGTTCCATACGTTATTTCTCTAAAATGTAGTTACTAAGGTTAATGATGAATGAAATTGTGCCAAATGTACGGTCTTTTCTTCTAATTTGCAATTGATTCTGCAAGAAATTGCAAACTTTGGTCAAATTAAAACGATTTTTACCGTTATCGTGCACGATAATCTTTGTTATGTGATTAATTATTCCACGTTTAAGCACAGAAAATCCACATGTGCCGTTCGGTTTTTTTCGTATATTTCCTCTATGAAAAGCAAGACCGCGACTATCTTTGTGTGTGGAAACGAGTGTCTATCCCTCTCTATATCCTTTTCCCCTTGCAATACTGCATGACGGTCCAGTTCCGATTATTGTCGGAACAATGAACAC
>CASFRN010000072.1 GCA_949296855.1 uncultured Bacteroides sp.
TATGTATCAGATTTAGAAATTTTCCTCCAAGTTAATAAAATTGTGACTAAGAGCACGAAGGAGGGGACAGAAAACAAGGCGCCGGCCTTGTTTTTTTATCCTGCCGGTGTAAAATCTGGGGGATTTTATCTAAATTTGTTTTGATGAAAAAAGCCGTATCAACATGAGAACAAAAAGTGAATACATCGAAATTCTAAAGAATTGCGGAACCATACTACGCTCCCGTTTTGGCGTAAGTTCTCTACGCTTATTCGGTTCCGTGGCACGAGACGAACAAAAAGAAAGAAGTGATGTGGACGTTTGTGTAGAAATGAAGCCGAATTTGTTCCTACGTATCGAATTAAAACATTATTTGGAAGAACAATTAGGTTGCCCTGTCGATGTCGTTCGCATTCATCATAACATGAATGAATTATTAAAGAGACAAATAGAAAAAGATGGCGTATTCGTTTTCTCATAAGCAAAAAGTCGCTTTAGGCAATCCGGGAGACATAATCGCCCATCACTATTTCGATATAGACGCTGAAGAAATATTCGAAGTGATTCACCACGAACTATCTCCTTTATTAAATAGTATCCAACGTTTCATTGACCAACTTTCGGATACAGGGAATGAATACTATGGATGAAAAAGACCTGATACGAAAACTTAAATCCGGCTCGGCTTCCGCTTACAAAGAACTGTATGAGCTATGGGTTTCCCGCCTGTATGGGTTCGTCTACCGCTATGTCAAGTCGGAAGCGGTGACCGATGACATCGTGCAAGAAACCTTTCTGCGTATCTGGAGCAACCGTAGCGGGCTGAATCCCGAAAGCTCATTCAAGTCGTATCTGTTCACCATCTCCTGGCACCTGCTCCTGAAAGAACTGCGCAGGCAACTGAACCATCCGTCCATGGAAGAATACTTAGCGTACCAAAACGGGCCGGCAATATCGGGAGAATACATCGAAAGCAACATCGACTTCGAACATTTCCGCGCCGCCCTGACGCAAGCCAAGCAAAAGCTATCTCCCCGCCAACGCGAGATTTTCGAACTGAATAAGGAGCAAGACATACCCGTAGCAGACATCGCCGCACGGCTTTCCATCAACGAACAAGTGGTGCGCAACCAGCTTTCGGCTGCACTTAAAACCATCCGTACCGAACTCCAAAACCATGCCTTCCTGTTAAGCATTTTCTTGCTGAATTTATAAGGAAAATGGCAATTTCTGCTTTATAACATACAAATTGGCATGTTATAAATCCTTTGCTTACGGATAATACTTACAAACAAAGGAAAACCAGGAATATGAACATACCGAATCACGACATAGAAGAATTATTGCGGAAATACCACGCCGGACACATTTCGAAAGAAGAGTTTGACCGGCTGAAAGAAACCGTCAACCGTTTGGAAGATGAAGAACTGAAGTTTTTCATCGGGCAACATTGGGATTCCTATGCCGATGAATCCCTTTTGCCCGAAGCGAAGAAAGCCCGGATTTACCAAGCTTTGGAACGGAAGATACGTGTTCCGATGCACATCCGCCTGCGGACGCATTGGGCACAGATTGCCGCCAGCCTTTTGCTCATACTCTGTGTAGGGTTATCCGTATTATTCTACTCCCAACATCAAGAATTGCAACAACTCACTTCGCGCAACGTAGTTATCCGTTCCGGAGAATCGCCTTCCTCGGTCACCTTGCCCGACGGGACGAAAGTTAAGCTGAACACTCATTCCTCACTTACCTACCAGCAAGATTTCGGACGTGAAGACCGCCGCGTATCACTTTCAGGCGAAGGCTATTTCGATGTAAAACGCGACGAGGCAAAACAATTCACAGTGCAGACGGGTTTCATCGACATTACAGTATTAGGAACCTCTTTCAACGTCTATGCCTATGAAGACAAAGATTTCCTGGAAATGGCATTAGTGGAAGGGAGCGTACGCGTAAACACCGTACAACCTCCTTACAAGACGCTGCATGCACGCCCGAACGAAAAAATCACATACAATAAACACACCGGAGAACTGACATTGGAAACGACATCAAACCGAGTGGAAACGGCATGGATAAACAATACCTTACACTTCCGGCATGCCCCTTTGCATGAAGTGTTCCACACATTAGAGCGCAAATTCAACGTATCGGTCAGCATATCAGACACGACTTTATTCAACGACACATATACAGGAACATTTAAGGAAGCAAGTGTTGAAGACATCTTAAATGTGTTGAAACAACACTACGGATTCACCTATATCCATACGGGTGACTCCATCCACATCGACATGAGATAAACCACTGAATATTAACTTAACACACATATGCTTATGAAGACATAAAAAAACAGGGAAAAAGAACCTCCGGACAATCGGCAAATCGCCCGGAGGAAGGAATCAGTCCACAAACTATGTTGCAGCATAGTTTACATTTACGAACTAATTATCCACAATATCATGAAAAAGAAAACAAATCAAAGCTTTTCAGATGACAAAGGTAGCGAAAAACATGGTATATCCCGCTATCTTGCGCTATCTTTATGTATGTTAACTTTTATTGGAGCATCCGCACAGACAGGCAAAGTGACCCTGAAACTGGAAAACGCACCTGTAAAAAAGTTGCTCAACGCAATAGAAAAACAAAGCACCTACCGCTTTTCTTACCGCGACGCAGACCTCAAAGGCAAACAGCATGTGACGGTTTCCTCGCAAGACGAAAGCCTGAAAGAAGTGCTGACGCGCGAACTTGCCAAACAAGGCTTGTCGTACCGTGTGCAAGACAACCTCATCATCATTTTGCCTTCACCGCAACAAAAAGACACGGCAGGAAAGACAAACAAGATTACAGGCGTAGTAAAAGACACTAACGGCGAACCAATTATCGGAGCCAACATCACCATAAAAGGTCAATCAATAGGTACAATCACAGATATAGACGGGCAGTTCGCACTCGATGCCCCCGAAGATGCCGTGTTGCAAATATCTTATATCGGATACGTAGCACAAGACATCCATACAAAAGGAAAGAACACATTCAATGTGATGTTGGAAGAAGATTCCGAAATGCTGGATGAAGTCGTAGTGGTAGGTTATGGCAGTATGCGGAAAAGAGACCTGACAGGCGCGGTAAGCTCCATCGACAGCAAAAAGTTCGAGAAAGACGCTCCGCGCAGCGTGGAAGACTTGTTGAGGACTGGTGTTCCCGGACTGAACATCGGCCTGTCGAACACGGCAAAAGGCGATGTAGACTTGAACAGTTCGGTACAGATACGCGGACAACGTTCACTCAAGGCGGGAAATGGGCCGTTGATAGTATTGGACGGAATCATTTTCCTCGGTGAGCTTTCGGAAATCAATCCGTCGGATATCGACCGAATCGATGTACTGAAAGATGCCGCCTCAGCTGCTATCTACGGTGCCAAATCGGCCAACGGCGTTATTTTGATTACGACCAAGAAAGGACAGACAGGCAAGCCGGTAGTCCGCTTCGATGCCAGCGTAGGCTTCGCTACCATGGGAGCAAACCGGGAAGTATACGACCCGGAAGGCTACCTGCAATACCGTTCGGATTACTTTAACAGTTCGAACAACTTCCAGACTCCCGCCAAATTCATGCGCCCTACAGCCGAAAATCTGAAGAAATACGGCATGAGCATAGAAGAATGGAGAGCCATGGACAACCTGCAAGGCAGTGATGAAGACATATGGCTGCAGCGCATCGGCCTGACCGACACTGAACGTGAGAACTACTTTGCCGGAAAAACAAACGACTGGTACGACACCTCTTTCCGTACAGGCATCCGCCAAGACTACAACGCAAGCCTTTCCGGATCCAGCGAAAACTTCAGTTACTACTGGTCGCTCGGATACATGAACAGCACCGGTGTCATCGAAGGGAATGAATACGAAACCTTGCGTTCGAACCTGAAACTGGACGCTAAAGTGACCGACTTTCTGGAAATGGGGCTGAACATGAACTTCCAGAACCGCTCTGACGGTGACTTTACAGTATCTTGGCGCGAACAGATTATCCGAAACACCCCGTATGCTTTGGCTTACGATGAAACCGGAAGCCCCGTCCGTCACCCGATGGGAGAATCAGGCATGAACCCCGGATGGAATGATGCGTTCGACCGCCAATACAAATCATTAGACAAAGGCTCGACCGTATTCAACGAAACCATTTACGCTAAAGTAAAACTCCCGTTCAACATCAGCTATCAGATGAACTTCTCGCCCCGTTCGCGCTGGTACCACGACCGCTATCATGAATCTTCGCAGAATCCCAACTATACACATAACGGTGAAGTGATACGCGAACAGACTCAATACTTCAGCTGGCAGTTGGACAACATGATTAAATGGGATTACACGTTTGCAGACAAACATACAGTCAACGTGACCTTGCTGCAAAATGCGGAAAAGCAATTATCCTGGCAAGACCGCATGACCGGCTTGAACCTGCTTCCGACCGACGCATTAGGCTTCCATTACATCAACGGTGCAGACATGACACGCTCGAAAATGGAAACCAACGACGAACAAGTGACCGCCGACGCGCTGATGGCACGTGTGTTCTACTCATACGCCAACCGCTACATGATTACAGCATCCGTCCGACGCGACGGGTACTCGGCTTTCGGAAAATCAAATCCGCGGGCCACTTTCCCTGCCGTAGCCTTGGCATGGAACTTCGCTGATGAAAAGTTCTTCAAATGGAAACCTATGGATTACGGTAAGCTGAGATTGTCATGGGGCAAGAACGGTAACCGCGACATCGGAAAATACGAAGCACTCGCCAACATGACAACCGGACAAGGTAAATACCCTTACATTACCTCAAGCGGTTCTATCTTAGAGCTGAGTCAGCTTTATGCCAGCCGCATGGCAAACCACGGACTGAAATGGGAGACAACCACATCGTGGAACGTAGGACTTGACTTCGGTTTCTTCAACAACCGCATCAACGGCAGCATGGAATACTATTACATGCCGACCACCGATTTAATCATGAGCCAAAGCCTACCTTCCGTATCGGGCTACACAAATGTTACCACCAACTTGGGTGAAGTGGTCAACAAAGGCTTTGAACTGTCTGTAAACACACTGAACATCAGCCGTAAGAACTTCGAGTGGAGTTCGATGTTCAGCTTTTCACTGAACCGCAACGAAATCAAGCATCTTTATTATGAATACGAAGACGTATTGGATGCAGACGGGCACGTGGTAGGAAGCAAAGAAAAAGACGACATCACCAACAACTGGTTCATCGGACAACCGGTAGGCGTGATATGGGACTATAACGTAATAGGGGTCTATCAAGAAAACGAGCGTGAAGAAGCAGCCAAGTACGGCCTGGTTCCGGGCGACGCGAAAATCAAAGACAATTACGATATAGAATCCCATCGGTACACCAACGAAGACAAAGAGTTCTTAGGCCAGACAACACCGAAATTCAGATGGACATTCCGTAATGACTTCACCTTGTTCAAAGACTTGAGCCTGTCGGTAAGCATCTATTCCTATTGGGGACATAAAGGAACTACAACCGACTATATGAACAACTCGAAAGTGAACGGTTGGTCTGCAGACCGCACCAATGCCTACGTCACCGAATACTGGACTCCCGAAAACCCGTCAGACACCTATTGCCGGTTGAACTCGACGAATCCGCAGAATGTGACTCCGCCATTGGTATTGGACAAATCCTTTATCCGATTAGACAACATCTCGCTGTCATGGAATGTACCGAAAAAGTTCTTAAAGCCGCTCACGGTTTCTTCGTTAAGAGTCTACGGAAGCATCCGTAACGTGGCTTGCTGGACAAAAGAATGGGATTACTGGGATCCGGAAATCTCAAACGGCCCTTCGCCTCGCACATTCACATTAGGAGTAAGTTTAACTTTATAAAAAAGAATTGCCATGAAACGTAATTATATACACCTTATTAAATACGCAGCCTGCATAGGACTGCCTTTATTATGCTCATGTTCGGACGATTTTTTAGAGCCGAAAGCACTTTCCTTCTTCGAACCGACCAGCACCTTTACCACCCGTGAAGGCCTGCAGGCCGCCTTGACCAGTTGCGACCGGCAAGCCGTCTATGTATTCATGGGAGAAGGCGCCCCCATCTATACCGACCTTTCTTTCTCGGAAGTGGTGGTCAGCCGGAAGACAGACAAGTCTACTCCTGCGCAAAACATGGACATTTCGCTAACACCGACTTCGAACAACAATCATGTGGATTATAACAAGACCGGATGGTTTTGGGAAGACTGGTATAGAGCCATCCGCTTCGCCAATACGGTTATTTCCAATATCGACGATGTGGAAGGATTGAATGCCGAGACACACGACCAGATGTTATCGGTTGCCTATTTCCACCGCGCCTGGCGTTACTATAACCTGATTTTCCAGTTCGGGGATGTTCCTTTCCTGACCAAAGAAGCCGTAGGACCCAAGTTCGATTACCACTCCACAAAAATGGACGTGATTATCGGCAAAATGATAACCGACTTGGAATATGCCGTAGAACACGCTCCGGTTACAGCCGATTACGGAAACATCACCCGAGGCGCCTGCCGCCACTTGTTGGTAAAATTCTATTTGGCAGCCGGAGAATTTGATAAAGCCATCGAGCAAGCCGACATCCTGATTGACCAATCGGGATATGCATTGATGCAAGACAACTTCGGAACATTCGTCAACCCGATGCCCAATATCCATCCCATCACACGAAACGTCATTTGGGACCTTCATCGCCCGGAAAACAAAGCGATTCCTGCAAATACAGAAGTCATTTGGGTGATGACACAAGACGATGACTTGGACAACAGCCGCCTGGCTGGACAAACCATGCGTACGGCTGTACCTTGGTGGTCTGCCACCAACAACCAAGCCATCCTGACCCCCGATGGAGAAGTGGGAATGAGTTGCAGCTATGTAGACACGCACGACAAGCTGGATCTGCGTAAGACTTACGGACGAGGAGTAGCTTTCTTCGGAGGGACATGGTATTCTACCCACTCGATATGGGATGACCCGAATGACCTGCGCCACAGTTCGGAAACGGGCAACTGGATGCGGATGGAAGACTTGGTCTACAACGAACCGTCACTGGAAGGCAAAAGCCAATGGTACGGCAAGCACCTGCAATTATACGATGACGAAGGAAACATTCTCTGCCCGGACACCATCGCCAACTGGTTCGACTGGCCGCACTACAAACTATGGATTGAAGACAAACGTCAGGAATTGCAGAACAATTACAACGGAGGCGCAGCCAACTGGTACATCTTCCGCCTGGCGGAAACTTACCTGTTGCGTGCAGAAGCCTACTTCTGGAAAGGAGATAAGCAGAAAGCGGCAGATGACGTGAACGAAGTGAGAAAAAGAGCGCATTGCACAAAGATGTACAGCGCAAACGAAATAACAATGGGCACTATCTTGGACGAAAGAGCCAGAGAACTGACCTACGAAGAACTTCGCCACGTAGAGCTTGTACGGATTTCCTATATCTTTGCCGAAACCGGCCAGACCGATGAATTCGGGAAAACCTACACGCGCGACCGCCTGCCGCAAGACAGCTATTGGTATGAACGGGTAAACAGATACAACGATTTCTATAATAAAGGCGTGGTCACCAACTATGGAAACGAATTTAAAATCAGCCCGTACCATATCTTCTGGCCTATCCCCCAATCGGCTATCGACGCCAACCGTACGGGACGCATCAACCAAAACTATGGCTATAGCGGTTACGAATACAACGAACCGCCTTACGCAACCTTAGAAGAAGCTGTTGCCAACGAATAAAAGGCCAAAGGTAAGAACCGCCCCGGAAACACGTAATGCATAAACCGTAAAAGAGCCTGGAGTAGAAATTCCTTTAAGATTCGTTCCAGGCTCTTTTCATAAAACTTTAACGATATGATGAAATCTGCACTATTGCTTAGTATAGGACTGGCGGTTGCCCTGCCATCCTATACACAAGAAAAAAGGCCGTACTGGCTCGACCCCGAAACAAACAGAGTAAACTGCGAAGAACCCCGAAGCGCATTCTTCGCATACGAAACGGCAGACTTGGCGCACGCCGGAATGAAAGAAAAGTCGGAACGCTACCTGTCGTTGGAAGGAAAATGGAAATTCAACTTTGTAACCAATCACAACGAAGCTCCTCAAGACTTCTACAAGCCAACTTACGACGATTCCGCATGGGATGAGTTCCCCGTACCCGGACTGTTTGAACTGAACGGATACGGCGATGCCGTCTACGTAAGCGACGGATACGCCTGGAAAAACCAATTCAAGAACAATCCTCCTTACATCGAAGAAAAAAACAACTATACCGGGTCGTACCGAAAACACGTCACTATCCCATCCGGCTGGAAAGGCATGAAAGTATTGCTTCACGTAGGGTCGGCTACTTCAAACCTGAGCGTTTGGGTGAACGGGAAGTTTGTCGGATATACCGAAGACAGCAAACTGCCGGGAGAATTCGACCTTACACCCTATCTCGTCCCGGGCAAAAGCAACCTGATAGCCATGCAGGTAATGAGATGGTGCGACGGCTCTTACTTGGAAGACCAAGACTTCTGGCGTTTCACCGGAATCGCGCGCGAAGTGTACTTGTACGCACGCCCGCAATCGCACATAGAAGACATCCGCATCAATCAAGACCTCACGAACGGATACCGGGACGGACTTCTGAAAGTCAGCTTAAACCTGACGGGAAGTAAAGGAAAAGAAGCCATCCTCACACTAACGGATGCAAACGGGGCTACAATCGCAGAAAAAGCCCTCACCATAGGAAAAGACAACAAGACGGAAACCGCCTTCACGATTTCTAACCCGTTGAAATGGACGGCAGAGACACCCAACCTTTACCGTTTGAACGTAAACCTGAACGACGGAACACAAACCATAGAATCTATCGACCAATATGTAGGATTCCGAAAAGTGGAAATAAAAAACGCCCAACTGTTAGTCAACGGAAAGCCTATCTTAATAAAAGGAGTGAACCGGCACGAAATGGATCCGCTGAACGGATACGTCATCACCAAGGAAAGGATGCTGCAAGACATCCGGCTGATGAAAGAACTGAACATCAACGCCGTGCGTACCAGCCATTATCCTAATGACCCGTACTGGTACGAACTATGCGACAAATACGGACTGTACGTAGTGGCAGAAGCGAATGTTGAAAGCCACGGCATCGTGTTGCAAGGAGGGAACTTGGCTAAAGACCCCGCTTACACGAAAGCGCATATCGAACGGAATAAAAATAACGTGATGACCTATAAGAACCATCCGTCTATCATCATCTGGAGCATAGGCAATGAGGCAGGAGACGGAATCAGCACAGAAAAAGCATACGAATTCGTGAAGACATACGACCCTGCACGCCCCTGCCAGTACGAACCCGCACGCCAACAAGGGAAAACCGACATATTCTGCCCGATGTATTATGACTATAAAGGATGCGAAGAATACGTGAAAAGCGGCAATCCACGCCCCTTGATACAATGCGAATATGCCCACGCCAACGGCAATTCAATGGGAGGATTCAAAGAATATTGGGAACTGGTACGGAAATACCCCAATTACCAAGGAGGATTCATTTGGGATTTCGTCGACCAGGCACTCCGGATAAAGAACCGCGACGGAAAAGAAATCTATGCTTACGGAGGCGATTTCGGGCGTTATACCCCCAGCAGCCACAACAGCAATAGTGACGGTATCGTAAACCCCGACCGCAAACCCAATCCGGACGCCAACGAAGTGCGTTACTTTTACCAAGACATTTGGGCATCACCCGCAAACCTGCAAAAAGGAGAGATAGAAGTCTTCAACGAATATTTCTTCCGGACATTAGAAAACATCGGGCTGGCATGGACCTTGGAACAGGAAGGGACAGTCATCGCATCGGGATGGGAAGAACCGGACATCCGGCCTCAAGAAAGAAAACTCATACGACTGAAAGGATTCAAAATGCCGCAAGACAAACGTAAAGAATACGTGCTGAACCTCGACTTCGTGCTGAAACGGGCAGAGCCTCTGCTGAACGCTGGTTTCGCCGTCGCCCGCCAACAATTCGTGATAAACGAATATGAATACCCGGAAGCCGGAAACCTTACACAAGAAATGAAGGTCACCTGCGACAGTTCATTCGTTTATCTGAAAGTAAAGGCAGACAACACATCGGTCACCTTCAACAAACACACCGGCTGGATTGACTACCTCGACATCGACGGAAAACCGATGCTTGAAGAAGGATATGCCATCCGTCCTGATTTCTGGAGAGCGCCTACCGACAAAGATTACGGCGCCGGTTATCCGAAAACCTCACGCGTATGGCGCAATCCGGTCATGGAACTGCAACAGTTCAATTACCGGGAAAATGAAAACGGAGCGGAAATCACAGCCGAATATAAGCTGCCCGAAGCAGAAGCCAACTTGAGAATGACTTATACCCTCACCTCGGAAGGAAAACTGATTATAGACGAAGCGATGACCGTCTCTCCCGAAGCCGAAAACAAGCCGCAATTAAGACGTTTCGGCATGCAGATAGTTATGCCCAAAGCATTCGAAACCATCCGTTTCTACGGAAAAGGGCCGGGCGAGAACTACATCGACCGCAACTCCGGTGACCGTTTAGGCGTATACACCCAGCGTGTAACCGAACAGTACTGGGGATACATCCGTCCGCAAGAAAGCGGAAACAAGACGGAAGTACGATATTGGGAAATGCTGGATGAAAACGGAAAAGGCCTGCGCCTGTACGCGACAACGCCGATGGAATGCAGCGCGTTGAACTTCTTAGACAAAGACTTAGATGACGGCATAGACAAATTTGACCACCGGTCGCATTCCGGCGAACTGACCCCACGCGACTTCAGCGTAGTCAAGGTAGCTTTGCGCCAAGCCGGACTGGGTTGCGTAAACACCTGGGGAGCCAAACCGCTGGAAAAATACCAAATGCCTTACAGTAATTATCATTTCACCTTCGTCATCCAACCGGCAGGCTAAGCCACCGCCCCTATTTAAACGACAACATTCCGACATATAACTGCCCTTTTTGCAAGATTATTAATCTTCACGCTACAAGATTAATAACCTTCACGCCGTAAGATTAATAATCTTGCAAAATAATCAGCCATACGTGCTGCATTCATAGCACCCTTCCTTTCCTTTATCACCCCTATATCCCAAACCTTGCCAGATAATTGCGCCCGTATAGAAACAATCAAGCCAAGAAAAACTTTTTGTAGAAATTCAAAACAGTTTCTTAGAGCCTGTTTAAATTTTGCTCAGGTTTATTTTGAGGATTGTTTTCGAGGATGTTCTTCTGATTTTATAAGGAGGATAGCGGGCTATCTGACGCATAAAATCGGGAAAACAGACCGGAAACAAACTCAAAAGAGACCTGATAATACAACTTTATCGGAAAATTTAAACAAGCTCTTAAACAAAGGCTTTGTAAATTCCAATGATTTGATGTATTTTTACGCCCGAATTATTACACAGGCTTTCACAGCTTTTGTAACAAATGATTGATTATTTATTTTCAAACATAAAAACAACAATGAAAACTAACACATTTTTCTTCGCTTGCGTCTGCACGCTCTTCACCTTGGCAGCACAAGCACAGACTCAAGTCATCGCACACCGCGGATTCTGGAAAACCGAAGGCTCCGCCCAAAATTCCATTGCAGCCCTGCTAAAAGCAGCAGAAGCTAAAGTGTATGGGTCTGAATTCGACGTACAGCTTACCGCCGACGGAGCGGTTGTAGTAAACCACGATGCCACCATCGGCGGACTGACCATCGCGGATGCGAAATTCGACCAACTGAAAGACCTGAAACTGAAAAACGGCGAAACACTTCCTACATTAGACAGCTACCTGAGAGCCGGACAAAAACTCCCCGGCATCCGGTTCATCCTCGAAATCAAGCCTCACAAAACCAAAGAACAAGAAGAACGGATTTCAAAAGCATGCGTCAATATGGTAAGAGAATACGGACTGGAAAAACAAGTGGAATACATTTCATTCAGCATGAACGTGTGCGAACAACTCGTCAAACTGAACCCTGACGCAAAGGTAGCATACCTGGAAGGCGATGTCGCCCCGAAAGACATCAAAGCCAAAGGGCTGACCGGAATCGACTACCCTTACAATGCACTCTACCAACACCCCGAATGGGTGAAGGAAGCCCATGAACTCGGACTAACCGTCAATGCATGGACTGTAAACAAAGAAGAAGACATGAAAAAACTCATCGGCATGAAAGTGGACTTTATTACGACCGACCATCCGTTAGAAGCGAAAAAATTGGTTAAATAAATGAAGACAAACAAGATTGTCATAAAACGGAAACATTAACGTAACAATCCGCAGCTATTTTTGCAGTGCCCAAAAAGGGGAAAAGCATCAACCAATAAGCACTGACAAATAACAAAACGGATTCTCTCTCTCACGGACGCCGCCGCATATCGAAAATGCGCGGCGTTTTTTTCGTATCTATCAATTTATTTCTTACCTTTGCCTCAAACAACAACCAAAAAGATTCTGAATATGGCAAAGTTTAAACGCATTCTGTTAAAGTTAAGCGGCGAAAGCCTGATGGGAGAAAAGAAATACGGTATCGATGAAAAACGGTTAGGAGAATACGCCCTGCAAATTAAGGAGATACACGACATGGGCGTGCAAATCGGCATCGTCATCGGAGGAGGGAACATCTTCCGCGGACTGAGCGGTGCAGGAAAAGGGTTCGACCGGGTGAAAGGCGACCAAATGGGCATGCTCGCTACGGTCATCAATAGCTTGGGATTAAGCTCAGCATTGGTTGCCAACGGTGTGAAAGCCCGTGTGCTGACAGCTATCCGCATGGAACCTATCGGCGAATTTTATACGAAATGGAAAGCCATCGAAGCGATGGAAAACGGCGAAGTGGTCATCATGTCTGCAGGCACAGGCAATCCTTTCTTCACCACCGATACCGGCTCATCTTTGCGCGGCATCGAAATCGAAGCTGACGTTATGCTAAAAGGCACACGCGTAGACGGGATTTATACCGCCGACCCGGAGAAAGACCCGACAGCCACGAAGTTTGATGACATTACTTACGATGAAGTGTTGGCACGTGGCTTGAAAGTGATGGACTTGACAGCCACCTGTATGTGCAAGGAAAACAACCTGCCCATCATCGTATTCGACATGGACACCGTAGGCAACTTGAAAAAAGTGATTGCAGGCGAAACCATCGGCACATTAGTCCATAATTAAAACTCCAAGAAACTGTCTTTTTCGACAGTTCTTCATTAAAGCAACGCTTTAAAACCATATCTAAACAAAAATAGGAATTAAGTTTTCACGCTTAATTCCTATAACTTTTGATTAGTAAGTGTCTGTCAGCGGAGAGACAGGGATTCGAACCCCGGGTACCTCGCGGTACAACGGTTTTCAAGACCGCCGCAATCGACCACTCTGCCACCTCTCCCAAACTCGTTGTAGAAGTTCTTCTGATTTTTCAGAATCGATGCAAAGGTACGGATTATTTTTGAATACACAAGCGTTTGGATAAAAAAAGTGTGAGAAAAGAGAAGTTTTGCCAAGATTTACCTATCTTTGCCCCCATTAATCAACTAATAGAGATGAAACTATGAATAAAGCTATTATTACAGTTGTAGGAAAAGACTCGGTAGGCATTATCGCCAAGGTATGCTCGTATTTGGCAGAGAACAATATCAACATATTGGATATATCGCAAACCATTGTGCAGGAATTCTTTAATATGATGATGATTGTAGATATGTCGCATATCGAAAAGCCATTCGAACAAGTGGTAAACGAACTGACAGAAGTAGGACAGGCATTGGGCGTGCAAGTAAAATGCCAACGTGAAGAAATTTTCGACAAGATGCACCGGATTTAAATAAAAGAGACAGACTTATGATTAACATATCAGAGGTTCTTGAAACCAACAAGATGATTGAGAAGGAAAATCTCGATGTGCGCACCATCACAATGGGTATCAACCTGCTGGAATGTGCGGACAGTGACGTGGATGTACTTTGCAAGAAAATTTACGAGAAGGTTACACGCCTTGCCAAAGACTTGGTGAAGACGGGAGAAGACATATCGAAAGAATACGGCATCCCTATCGTGAACAAACGCATTTCGATTACGCCCATATCGTTAGTAGGCGGCGCGGCTTGCCATACGGTTGCCGACTATGTGAAAGTAGCCCGCACGCTGGACTGTGCCGCCGCAGAATTGGGCGTGAACTTCATCGGCGGTTATTCGGCTATCGTGTCAAAAGGAATGACCCGCAGCGACGAACTGCTGATCCGTTCCATTCCCGAGGCGTTGGCTTGTACGGAGCGGATTTGCAGTTCGGTCAATGTAGGCTCCACCAAAACCGGTATCAACATGGATGCGGTGCGTCTGATGGGAGACATCATCAAGGATACGGCACGCTTGACCGCCGACCGCGATTCGTTGGGATGCGCCAAGTTGGTGGTGTTGTGCAATGCACCCGATGACAATCCGTTTATGGCTGGCGCTTTCCACGGAGTGTCGGAAGACGATGCCATTATCAATGTAGGCGTAAGCGGCCCGGGAGTAGTGAAATATGTACTCGAACAGATTCGTGACGCCAACTTCGAGGTGTTGTGCGAAACCATCAAGCGTACAGCGTTCAAGATTACCCGTGTAGGCCAGCTTGTGGCTCAGGAAGCTTCTCGTCGTTTGGGAGTTCCGTTCGGCATTATCGACCTGTCATTGGCTCCCACGCCGGCTATCGGTGACAGTGTGGCGGACATCCTGAAGGAAATCGGCTTAGAGCATCCGGGTGCGCCGGGCACTACCGCTGCTTTAGCTTTACTTAATGACCAAGTGAAGAAGGGCGGTGTGATGGCTTCGTCGTATGTGGGCGGACTGAGCGGTGCTTTTATCCCCGTAAGCGAAGACCAAGGCATGATAGACGCGGTGGAAGCCGGTGCGCTGACCATCGAGAAGCTGGAAGCGATGACCTGTGTATGCTCGGTAGGACTGGATATGATTGCCATTCCGGGCGATACGTCTACAGCTACGATAGCTGGCATTATCGCCGACGAATCGGCTATCGGTATGGTAAACCAAAAGACCACGGCAGTGCGCATCATTCCGGTAGAAGGAAAGCAAGTGGGCGAAACGGTAGAGTTCGGAGGGTTGTTGGGTTATGCGCCCATCATGCCTGTCAACCGCTTCAATTGTGAAGCCTTCGTGAACCGCGGCGGACGTATCCCAGCCCCGATACATAGCTTTAAGAATTGACGGAAATATGGCGGTTTATTTGAATGAACTGAACGAAAGCCAGCGTGAAGCGGTGCTTTACATCGATGGGCCTTCGCTCGTAATAGCAGGGGCAGGTTCGGGAAAGACCCGTGTGCTGACGTATAAGATAGCTTACCTGATGGAACAGGGTTACGAGCCTTGGTCTATTCTGGCGTTGACCTTTACCAACAAGGCGGCACGAGAGATGAAAGAACGCATTGCGAAGCAAGTCGGCATCGACCGTGCGCGCCATTTGTGGATGGGGACGTTTCATTCTATATTCTCACGTATTTTGCGTACCGAATCGGAACGGTTGGGCTTTTCGTCCGATTTTACGGTTTATGATGCAGCCGATTCAAAAAGCCTACTGAAGGCCATCATCAAAGAAATGGGATTAGACGACAAAACTTACCGTCCGGGAATGGTGCAGAGCCGCATCAGCAATGCGAAGAATCAGTTAGTGCTGCCCGAAGCGTATGCGGCAAGCGCCGAATTCTATCAGCACGACACGGATGCGAAAGTGCCCGCTTTACGCGATATATACCGCCGTTATTGGGAACGGTGCAGACAAAGCGGTGCGATGGATTTCGATGACTTGTTGCTTTATACCTATCTGCTATTCGAACGGCATCCCGATGTGCGCGAGAAATATGCTTCACGTTTCCGCTTTGTATTGGTGGACGAGTATCAGGACACCAATTACGCCCAGCACCGCATCGTGTGGCAACTTACCGAAAAATACCGCCGGGTATGTGTAGTGGGCGATGACGCGCAGAGCATCTATTCGTTCCGGGGAGCCGACATTGACAATATCCTGAAGTTTACGCAAACATACCAAGAGGCACGCCTCTTTAAACTGGAACAGAATTACCGTTCAACGCAAACTATCGTGAATGCGGCGAACAGCCTGATAGCCAAGAACCGCGACCGAATACAAAAAGAGGTGTTCTCAGAAAAGGAAAAGGGTGAGCCGATTCCGGTGTTCAGCGCATACAGCGATGTAGAAGAGGGCGAAATCGTGGCAAACCGGCTGGCTCGGATGGCGGCGGGCGGACAATACGGCTATGACGACTTTGCTATCCTGTATCGCACCAATGCGCAGAGCCGCATCTTCGAGGAGGCGTTACGCAAGCGGGGATTGCCGTACCGCATCTACGGCGGCTTGTCTTTCTACCAGCGGAAAGAAATAAAAGACATTGTGGCTTATTTCCGTTTAGCGGTAAACCCCAACGATGAAGAGGCATTCAAGCGCATCATCAACTACCCTACAAGAGGTATCGGCGACACAACGTTAAATAAGATAACCAATGCAGCCACTCGTGCCAATGTCAGTCTGTGGAAGGTATTGAACGACCCGTTGGCGTACGGCTTGCAGATAGCGAAGAACACAGTAGCCAAGCTACAAGGATTCCGCACGCTGATAGCTGGATTTGCCGAAGACGTAACACGCAAGAACGCATACGAACTAGGGCAAACCATCGTGCGTCAGTCGGGCATCATAGCCGATGTGTACCGCGACCGTTCACCCGAGAATCTGAGCCGCCAAGAAAATATCGAAGAGCTTATCAACGGTATGCACGATTTTTGTGCCGGGCGTGAAGAAGAAGGCAACGAACGCGTCTCGCTTTCCGACTACCTGCAGGAGATTTCATTACTGACCGACCTGGACAGCGAGGAAGGGGAAGGCGCAAAGATTACGCTGATGACCATCCATTCGGCAAAAGGGCTGGAATTTAAGAACGTGTTTGTCGTAGGCTTGGAAGAGAACTTGTTTCCCGGCCCGATGGTATCCGAACATCCCCGTCAGCTGGAAGAAGAACGCCGCCTGTTTTATGTGGCAATCACCCGTGCCGAGGAACACTGCTTCCTGTCATACGCCAAGTCCCGCTTTAAGTATGGGAAGATGGAGTTCAGCAGTCCCAGCCGATTTTTGCGTGATATAGACTCACATTACCTGAAATTACCCGAAGGTGAGGCGGCTTTCTCACGCTCCGATATGCAGGAACGGACTAACCGTCTTACCGTAGAAACCCCGTCGGCATTCCGCCTGAAATCTCCAACAGAGCGACCTCAGGTTATATCGGCGGCAAGCCCCCGCAACCTGCGCAAGGTCTCTTCCGTTTCTTCCGACGCGAAAGGCGGCACTGCCTCTACAGATGCCAGTATCGCAATAGGACAACTGATAGAACACCAACGTTTCGGCATCGGGAAAGTGGTGAACGTGGAAGGCACAGGCGAAAACTGCAAGGCAACAGTCAAGTTTCAGAATGCCGGCACCAAGCAGCTTCTGTTGAAGTTCGCCAGGTTCAAAGTAATAGAATAATGCTTTTTACCACATAGGATACGGAGACACACAGAGAGTCTTTATATTCTTCTGTGTATCCTGTGACCTGTGTGATGAAAAAAAAACAAAGATTATGTTAGATGTAACGAAAATCCCTTCCCCATGCTATGTGATGGAGGAAGATTTGCTCAGGAAAAACCTGAGCTTGATAAAGTCGGTAGCCGACCGGGCAGGAATTGAGGTCATCCTTGCTTTCAAGGCATTTGCGATGTGGAAGTCGTTCCCGATATTCCGCAAATACATCAGCCATACTACGGCAAGTTCAGTCTACGAGGCACGTCTCGCTTTTGAGGAATTCGGAAGCCGGGCGCATACCTATTCGCCTGCCTATACCGAAACAGACTTCCCGGAGTACTTAAAATACAGCAGTCACATCACGTTCAATTCGCTGTCGCAATACGAGCGGTTCTATCCGGCGGTAAAAGCCTCTGCCGAACCTGTATCGTGCGGCCTCCGTGTGAATCCCGAATATTCTGAGGTAGAAGTGGAACTATATAACCCTTGTGCTCCGGGCACACGTTTCGGTGTGACCGCCGATTTGCTCTCCGACCGCTTGCCCGAAGGCATAGAAGGTTTCCACTGCCATTGCCATTGCGAGTCGAGTTCGTACGAATTGGAACGGACGCTAAAGCATATCGAGAAAAAATTCGCCCGCTGGTTCCCGCAACTGAAATGGCTCAACTTGGGTGGAGGGCATCTGATGACCCGCAAAGATTACGACACGGAACACCTCGTCGGGCTACTGCAAGGATTGCAGTCACGCTATCCACACTTACAGATTATCTTAGAGCCGGGGTCGGCTTTCGCTTGGCAGACGGGGCCATTGGTAGCTTCAGTAGTCGATGTGGTGGAAAGCCGTAGCATCCGCACGGCGATTCTCGATGTCAGCTTTACCTGCCATATGCCCGATTGCTTAGAAATGCCTTACCAGCCTACGGTACGTGGAGCGGAGACGCTTCCTGCCGATGCGGTGAAAACAGTGCGCATGGAAGACCATGTATACCGCTTAGGAGGGAACAGTTGCCTGAGCGGCGACTATATGGGAAGCTGGAAATTCGACCATGAATTGCAAGTGGGCGAACGCATCGTGTTCGAAGACATGATTCACTATACGATGGTCAAGACTACCATGTTCAACGGCATCCGTCATCCTTCCATCGCCTTATGCCACAGCAACGGAGAGGTGGAGATTTACCGCACTTTCCGCTATGAGGATTACCGCGACCGGATGTGTTAAGCAACGGACGGAAGCAATAACGTTCATAAGATGGGTATGAAAATAGTCAAAATCATATACGTGGTCATTTCTTTGCTGTTGGTTTTGCTTTTGGCCTTTAGTGTCGTGAACATGACCGTCAGCCTGAAATACGAAATAGAAGAACGAGCGGCTATGGGCATGGATGCGATACCATTGGAATGGGGAAGAAAATATCTTCTGACCGTAATCGACACATATCGTTTCTTTCTGTACTATGTATTGCTCAGCATAGCAGTAATTGCAGGCCCTTTTATCGTGAAAAAGCTGAAAGGAAGCAAATAAGAGCCATAACGGCATCGGCAGACCCGTGCGAACGCTTTTTTTACCAAGTTCACTGCGGTCAAGGCGGAAAGAGAAGTGTCCCCGGGTATTAAAAATACAATTGTCCGTAGTAAGAAGATATAATAATATTGGCTTTCATTTGTCTGTCATTCGCTTGATTGGTAGGGACATTATTTTTAAAGCATTGGGAAAAGGCGGCTCTGCATCACGCGGAACCGCCTTTTCTGTGAGAATTACAATCTTTCTTTACCTTATTCCTATGAAAACTACTTTATCATTAATTTTGTGCTAAGTCTACTGCATAGTTGGCACGTTTGCCCGACGGATAAACACCCGTCATGAACAAAACCTGATCGGGAGATTGCGAAGCGGCTTTCATCACCTCTTCCAAATCGTCTACGGTACGAAGTTGCTTGCCGTTCGCTTTCAAGATGATGAATCCCTTGCGGATGCCACTATCTGCCATACGTCCGTCGCTCACACCTGTTACCTGCACACCATAACCCAAGTTCAACTGACGTTTCAGTTCAGCAGGCACTTCGCGGAAGGCTGCGCCCAACAGTTCCATATCGGCTTTCTTCACCACCTTCGTATTGCCTTGGGCATTCTTCAACGTGATAGTAAATTCTTGGTCTTTCTTGTCACGGAAAACTTTCACTTTCACCTTATCACCCGGACGTTTCTTGGCAAGAATGCCTTGCAGGGCTGCCATTGTCTCTACTTTCTCTCCGTCTACACCGATGATGACATCATTTTCCTTCAAGATACCGGCAGCCGAACCTTCATCTTGCACTTCTATAACCTGAACACCGTATCCGATGCCTAACTCTTTCTGTTGCTTGTGGATATCTTCAGGCAGATTTTCTTTACCCATATCAACTCCGGCAATCCCTAACAGAGCGCGTTGCACCGTTCCGTATTGCTTCAAGTCGGTTACGACTTTGGTCATAATGCTGGTGGGGATGGCAAATCCATAACCCGAATAAGCACCTGTAGGAGATACCAACATAGCATTGATGCCCACCAACTCACCTTTAGCATTCACCAAGGCACCGCCACTGTTTCCTTGATTAATAGCAGCATCGGTCTGAATAAATGATTCTACTTGATTAGCACCCAAGCCACGTGCTTTAGCACTTACCACACCGGCGGTTACGGTAGAGCCTAAGTTGAACGGATTACCTACGGCAAGCACCCATTCGCCTACCTTCAAGGCATCCGAATCACCTACCGGAATGGCAGGAAAATCATCGCCTTCTATCTTGACCAAGGCCAAGTCGGTAGTAGCATCGGTACCGATGACCCGTCCTTTCATTTCGCGCCCATCGTGCAGCTTAACTGAAATCTCATCGGCGTCATCGATTACGTGATTGTTCGTCACGATATATCCGTCTTTCGAGATAATGACACCAGAACCGAATCCACGTTGTTCGGGAGTCCGTACTTCTTGTTGGCGGCCTCGTCCGTCACCGAAGAAAAAATCAAATATATCAGGCTGAGTTTGTATCACCTTCGTCTTACTACGTTGCACCGCCATAATGTGTACCACCGAATTGAGTGAACTCTCTGCGGCTTGAGTCAAATCTACCGGCTGCATTTTAGATGCATCAAGTGCGGCAAACCTTGCCGGAGTCGCGGTTTGGAATTCCTCATAAAAAGAAGCATTCTTTGTATCTTTAGATTGAAGGATGGCATACGAGGTTACTCCTGCCACGCCTGCGCTTACAGCTATCAATGCGACAGCTCCCAACGCAAATTTAGTTGTCTTTTTCATAACTATAAATCATTTAAATTGTTAATTTCAACACTCGTTTAACATTTCATCTGCTAAAGTAGAACAAAAATCATGCGGTTGTACATCTATCCGATTCTTTTTTTTCTCTTTTAACAAAGCTACTTGTCCGATTAACCGCACTTAACGGGGATAACTGACAAATTTGCATTCATTATCAGTCACTTTTACAGCCTCGAAAGATATTTCTTGCTAAAAAGGCAGGGGATATGGTTTATTTATGTACCTTTGCATTTGAAAGCAGCCGGACGGTCTGTCGCTGGTATCTTTGATACAAGAGGAAAGTCCGGGCAACACAGAGCATCCTACTTCCTAACAGAAAGCTATCCGCAAGGGTAGAGTAATGCAGAAGAAAACAACCGCCTTTCCTACCCGGAGAGGTAAGGGTGAGAAGGCAGGGTAAGAGCCGACCAGCCGTCTGGCGACATGCGGGCTGTGCATCTTAGGAGTTGTCAGGTCATGTAAACCGGCATCATGAGGGTTGCTCGCCCAACGTCGGAGGGTAGACCGCTAGAGCTTTTTGGTGACAAAAGGCGTAGATAAATGACAGACACCTTTATCTAATAAAGGCACAGAACCCGGCTTATAGGCCGGCTGCTTTTTCTTAATTCTTCATTTCTTAAATTAAATGCTATGCGATTTCAATATTGGCTTCAATTTCTGACAGACGGTATTTGGAGGATTACCGAAGACGAAGTGACACCCGTCAGGAAACGGCTGTATTCGTGCGTGAAAATCATTTACCTTTCGGTAGACCAGTTCTTGAACGACCGCATTCCGGTGCGTGCCTCCGCCCTGACATACAGCACCCTATTATCTATCATCCCGATACTTGCCCTTTTGTTTGCGATAGCCCGCGGCTTCGGATTCGACGCATTAATGGAAGAACAAATCAAAAGCGGCGTAATGAGCCAACAAAGCGAACTGATTTTTTCGTGGGTCAATTCCTACTTACAACACGCACAGAGCGGCATCTTTATCGGTATCGGTCTGATTATGCTGCTGTTCACCATTCTGATGCTGATAGATAATATCGAGCGCAGCTTCAATGCCATTTGGCAAGTAAAACGTCCGCGCACGGTCTTCCGGCAAATAACCGATTATTTTTCGATGCTATTATTGCTCCCCTTGTTGATTGTTATCTCCAGCGGTCTGACTATCTTCATGACCACGTATGTGAAAGATTTAGAGACTTTCCTTTTATTGGGGCCAATGCTGAAATTCCTGGTACGGCTTATCCCGTATGCCTTGACTTGGGGAATGTTTATCGGGCTATATGTATTCATGCCCAATACCAGCGTCAAACTTAAACATGCCTGGTTTCCGGGAATTCTGGCTGGAAGTGCTTTTCAGGCATTCCAATACTTCTACGTCAATAGCCAAATCTGGATTTCAAACTACAATGCCATTTACGGAAGCTTTGCAGCTATCCCGATGTTCTTGTTATGGACTCAAATTTCATGGACAATCTGCTTATTCGGAGCACAAATGAGTTATATCAGCCAAAACCTTCCTTCATTCAGTTTCGGCAAAGAGACCGCTCGCATCAGCCGCAGATACCATGATTTTTTCTGCACCGTCATTCTCTCCGCTATTTGCAAACGATTTGAAAACGAACAAACACCTTATACCGCCGAAGAACTAAGCAAAGAACATAAAATCCCCATCCGGCTCACCAAAAACATCTTATACGAATTGACCGACATACGGTTATTGTACGAAACATTCAGCGATGATAAAGAAGGAAGCGTCCGTTACTTGCCCGGAATGGATATTAACCAACTGACGGTAGGCGTATTAATAGAAAAGCTGGATGAAGCCGGAGCTGAGAATTTCAAGATAGACAAAACGCAATACAGCGCTTCATGGCAGGCATTGATTGATGCCAAAGAGACTTACCTCTATCAAAACAATCAGGTACTGATAAAAGATTTATAAGAGAAAAACCGCCGACAGGGCTTCCGGAAAATTTTAAGCCCTGTCGACAGCCGACGGCACGTTTTTTTGATGAAGAAACGAATTACTCCATATCCACCTGATTCTTGCAAGGCTTCATGATGAATGTAAATTCATAATCACCGTATGGCAAACGGTATTTCTCCAACGGAAGCGCTCCCCAGCTATTGACACATCCCAAGCCCATTTGAGCCTTATCAATGCAAAGGCTGGTCAAGTCTGCTTCTTCCAGTTCGCCTGAATGACGTTGGCATTTCTCCCAACCTTCATCCAAATCAGCTATGCGGTAATGCAAAGCCGAAGCCGAGAAAGGAGCTTCCGAAATAAACGTCAGTCCGTTTCCAGCCGCATCTGCCATTGTCCACCAACGGATGTCCGTCTTCGTTCCACTTTCTTGCGGACGGATATACGGATAATATTGGTCGCTCACTTGCTGGCGGTAGATACCCAACGGAGTGCAATGATTACGGTCGGAATAATTTTCAATCGGTCCACGTCCGTAATAAGCGATTGTCTCGAAGCTCTTTGGCATGGTCAGGTTCATTCCGAAACGGAACATATCCGAAACCTTAGTGCCCGGAGTCGATTTCATAGATTGTACGACTTTTATTTCTCCTTCATTATTAATCAGATAAGTAAGCGAGAGGGTAGCCGAAACTTCTTTCATCTCATATTCCGCACTGATTTTAGCCATGCCGTTCTCTTGTGTTCCTTCCAATGAGGTCAAACGGATTGCAGGATTCTTCCATACGACATACTTCTGTTGCAGGTTTGCACCGAAATCATTATCCGTAGGAGCACGCCAGAAGTTAGGAACAAGTGCTTCGCCTTCTTTAATGTAGTCTACTCCATTTACTTGATAAATAGACAAATAACCGGTACGTTTATTGAACTCGATAGTAAAGTTCTCGCCTTCTACTACCAAATAATTGTAGTTTTCCGTACGGATTTCCGGCTCAACCACATCCAGATTCGTTTCTTTTGCATTGGCAATTTCCAAAGCCGGAGCTTCATATTCCTTCAAAACCAATTGGTTAGAAGCAATCACATGACCTGCCGGAAGCAAGCCTTCCTGATTCTTCAATGCATAGTTCACATTCAGCAACCATTCGCCTTCTGTACCGATAGTTCCGTAATCCAGTTGGATTGTCTTCGTTTGTTGAGGAGCAACTTCAACCTGTTCAATAATTCCGGAACGAACTGCTTTACCGTCATGAAGCAACTCCCATTGCATACGGTATGCCGACAAATCGCGGAAGAAATACTCATTGAATACTTTCACCTGACCTTCGCCAGCCAATGAAGTCCAAATGTCCTGATAGAAATGTTTCACTTCGTATGCATGCGGGTTCGGAACACGGTCTGGGCTGATTAACCCGTTATCGCAGAAGTTGATATCACTTGCATCGAAACGGTTGAAATCACCTCCGTATGCATAAATCATTTTACCGTTCTTTCCGGTCCATCGGCAAGATTGGTCAACAAAGTCCCAAATAAATCCACCTTGGTATTTCGGATACTTGCGCACCAAATCCCAATATTCTTTGAATCCGCCTTCCGAGTTACCCATGGCATGCGCATACTCGCACTGAATCAACGGTTTCTGCTTGCTATCGTCTTCGCAATAAGCAATACAGCCCTTGTAATCATAATACATCGGGCAGAACACATCGGTCTTTCCGTCTTGCCGTGCTTGTTCATATTGTACCGGACGGCTGGGGTCTTCTGCCTTTATCCAGTCGTATGCGGCTTCAAAGTTCGGTCCATAACCGGCTTCATTACCCAATGACCAGAAAATAATGCTGGGATGATTGAACGAACGTTGCACATTGCGTTGGTTACGTTCCATGTGTGCCTTGGCATACGATTTGTTTTTCGCCAACGTCTCGTCACCGTATCCCATACCGTGAGATTCAATATTCGCCTCTGCTACCATATAAATTCCATAACGGTCGCACAAGTCATACCAGAAAGCGTCATCAGGATAATGGCAGGTACGTACCGCATTGATATTGAGTTCCTTCATGCGCAATACGTCTTGAATCATCCGTTCGCGTGATACATAATAACCGCCATCCGGATCCATTTCGTGACGGTTTGCGCCCTTAAACAAGACAGGCTTGCCGTTCACCAAGATTTGCGCATTCTTCATTTCAATTTTACGGAAACCGACTTTGACCGGCACCACTTCCGTCACTTTGCTTCCCTCTTTCAGGCTTGCACGCAACGTATATAAATAAGGAGTCTCTGCCGTCCATTTATTCGGGTTTTCCACCTCGATTGTAGTACTTACTTTACCCGAACCGCGCACTTCTTTGCTGGCTACCACCTGATTATCTGCATCGGTCAATTCCAATGACACCGAAGCGTTTCCTTTCAGGCTCAAGTTTACCGCCAAAGTTCCGTTCTGATAGTTAGCATCCAAGTCAGGCGTGATGCGGATATCATCGATGCGTTTCTTATTGCGGGCATACAAATAGCAATGACGTGCTACACCTGTATAACGGAAAAAGTCTTGGTCTTCCAAATAAGAACCGTCACACCAACGGAACACTTGGAAAGCGATAAGGTTTTTCTGTCCCGGCTTCAGATAACGAGTCAAGTCGAATTCAGCTTCCAATTTGCTATCTTCGCTATAACCTACGAATTTCCCGTTCACCCATATATACATATTCGAACTGACCGCACCGAAATGAGCGATAATGTCTTTTCCGCTCCACGAAGCAGGCACCGTTATTTCCTTCCGGTAAGAACCGACATGATTCTTTTCGGTCGGCACATACGGAGGATTGTTCTTATACTGATTGCGCCAAGGGAAACCGGTATTCACATAGATAGGGTCGCCATATCCGTTCAATTCCCATACCCCGGGCACCTGCATATCATCCCAACCTTTATCATTGAAACCAACTTTCCAAAAATCGGTAGGACGCTGGTCGGCATTTGCCACCCAAAAGAATTTCCATGTGCCGTCCAGGCTCATAAAGTTCTGGGATTGTTCTTTTGCCCCCTCTGCCGCTTCTTCATTCTCGAATGCAAAAAAAGCTGCATGCATCGGAGCACGGTTGATTGCATTTACTTCTGGATCTTGCCATTCGCGAAAGGTCTGGGCATGACCGGCAAGAAAGACTCCGCCCAAAAGACTCAACAAAAATGCTTTTCTCATGCTTCTAAATTTAAGTTAATGAAATTATAGGTAAAAAACAAAATCAATCACTGGTCAATTGCATCATCCGGCTCAAGTATTTCCCGATAATGTCAAATTCCAAGTTTACCACACTTCCCACACGGAATGTATGGAAATTGGTATGCTCGAACGTATAAGGGATTATCGCCACCTGAAACGTGTCTTGCGTAGGATTGCATACCGTCAGACTAACACCGTTTACCGTTACCGAGCCTTTATCTACCGTGAAATAGCCGCGTTTCGCCATATCCGGATGGAAATCATACTTAAACGTGAAATACCAACTTCCTTCCGCATCCTCTATAGCCACACACGTAGCGGTCTGGTCTACATGCCCTTGTACGATATGCCCGTCCAATCTGCCGTTCATCGGCATGCTGCGCTCCACGTTTACTTCATCGCCTTCTTTCAGCAGCCCGATGTTCGACCGCTCAATGGTTTCTTTCATGGCAGTCACCGTATACGTATCGCCATCAATACGGACTACGGTCAGGCATACGCCATTATGCGACACGCTTTGATCCACTTTCAATTCGTTAACAAACGAACACGTCAAAATGAGATGCAGGTTTTCCTGCTCTTTTACGACCTTGACTACTTTTGCACATTCTTCTACTATTCCAGAGAACATAAGATTTCGAGTTTTTGAGTTATTGATTTTTTAGAAATATCTTTAGTGGAGGGAAGAATCATCTCTACCCTCATTGAACACTTCATACAACTGATCACTTTGTAAGATTATCAATCTTACGGCTTGAAGATTATTAATCCTGCCCGAAAAGCAGTTATATGCCCAAACAAGAGCAGGCTGCTTCACACAACCTTTCAGGCTGTTCCTTATTTTTTGGGAATCGGCTTACTCCATACTGTCGTGCCGTCCGAGTCCACCACCGAAATGGTTCCTCCGGCATACTCTTCGATGTAGCTGCCTCCTTTTGCCAAAATGTCTTCTGCCATACGTATGGCTTTCTCTTCGGCTTTAATGGAAAAGCCCTTATTGTCGCTCGAATACTGATCCGAAAAATAAATATCGTACGTTTTCATTTCACCTTGATATATTTTATGCGTTGCAAATATATGCAGGCTATGAATAGCAAACAAGAAACACGGGATTTTTTTCTCAGAAACCAGCAAAGAAACAAGCATAAAAAAAGAGAGACCGGAACACCTGATCTCTCTTCGTGAGCGGCAAACGAGACTCGAACTCGCGACCCCGACCTTGGCAAGGTCGTGCTCTACCAACTGAGCTATTGCCGCAATGAAACCAAAAATAACTAACGCGAGCGGAAAACGAGACTCGAACTCGCGACCCCAACCTTGGCAAGGTTGTGCTCTACCAACTGAGCTATTTCCGCATTCATAGTGCCCAGAACAGGACTCGAACCTGCATGCCTCTCGACACACGCACCTGAAACGTGCGCGTCTACCATTCCGCCACCTGGGCTTCCTACCGAGCGGAAAACGAGACTCGAACTCGCGACCCCAACCTTGGCAAGGTTGTGCTCTACCAACTGAGCTATTTCCGCAATGCGCTGTTTTTGTTTTGCGGTTGCAAAGGTAATGCTTTTTCTTTAATAGCCAAAAAAAGCCCGCACTTTTTTGCAAAAATATCTTCTTTCATTACCTATTTCCTGTCTGTTTCCGGCATACACCTATATATAATAGGCTTTCACGCCACTATGCGGTCTATTTAAACAGGCTCTTTTACTTTAATTATTTTGGCTGTTGAGTAACAAGAGTTCGTATATATTCTTTGCCTCCTGCTCTTTAAGGCTCCTTATGGTGAATGAGGTTCCATTGGTGGAAATGACCAGTTTCACCCTGTGGTAATATGGCGTGAATGGAGTGGACACCATGCGCACCACCTCTACATTGCCGTATTTCACATAATTATAGACCTCGGTAAACATTCCGTTGCTTATTTCCATATAGTCCTCCTTCAATGTAATATGACTTCTGCGTACAGCAAGAAGCCCCTTGACCAGCGAAATCAACATATAAACGATGGGGACAAAAAGCCAGAAATACTGTCCGTAATAGCACAAGGTTATGATGGCAGAAAACGATATCAGAATGTCGAATCTTATGGCGTAAGCAAACAGGCCATAACCGGAACGGGCAGAAATGACGGTGGGCGAGGAAATATAGTCTTTTCCCAGCCACCAGTTCAGGAAATCCCTGTCATGCGAGGAGCCGTAAATCTTTACGTCGGCACCTCTCTTTTCGTCTGTTGCATTAAGTGCCTGCCTGACCATGATTGTGCAACAGCCCAACCAGTTTTCAATGATATTCCTCTTTACGTAAAGCGTACATACTTTGTCGAACGAAAACCGGCAACTGTTTCGCGAAACCAGCCCGCTTTCGAAGAAAAGCTGTTTTTCGCTCATCTGTATATCCATATTGAAGTATTGCAGGAACACTTTCCCCGTCCACAGAATCAGTATCACTACGTATAATATCACTATGACCGTTAATACGGCAGAAATAGAGAATGCAGAAGAAGCGGTATGTGTATCTACATAGTCTATGAAATATTCTGCAGCTTTGTCGTTGACCGAAGTAATCTGATTGTAGAGAGTAGCAAGTATACCGAACAATACAGCCATGCCTTTCAGATGATTTTGACATAGAGCGCCTCTAATCAGATTTACGTTGCTGACTTCCAGCTTGACAACTTTACCGTTTGCTGTAACCTCCTGTTCCGCAGCCTCTGCCTCGTGCATTTCTTGTGTCTCCACACGGCTTAACAGAGCATCCCAGTCGTCGTCATCAAGGATGAGTTCTATCTCTTCAGTCTTGGAAGCAAGCGTGTCGAACGACACGCCTTTCATATCAAGCATACGATAAATGAAACCGCTCTTGGTACGTAAAGACTGAATCTTATGCAGAGGGATACTTGTCCGTTCATGTTGCACGACACCATGGATAAAAATCAGGTTTCCGTCCTCAACGTAATATTTCTTGAAATAGAAGTTGAGAAACGCCGTGACCAACGATATTGCCAGAAACCCTGCCATAAAAGACAGAATCATCATGATGTACTCCATAATAGACCCCTCATTGGACAAATCGAATATCTTGGCAATGCCAAGCAGAAGGAAAACACTTGCATAACTTCGCAGGGCCTTAACGAAAAAAATCACGAAAGCACTTTTGCTCATCCGGCGCGGTACGGAGAAATCATTTATTTTCATTTCTTATGCTTCCCATTATAAGTACTTTAATCTCGTTTGCTTTCTCTTCAGCCAGTCCCGGAATACTGGTTACTGCAAGCGTCTGTGCACCGTTTACGACATCGATAGCATAAAGCCCGAAGATACGTGTTATCGGGGTCTGACGTACGCTGACCTGCTGTATCTTGCAGAAAGGTATAGTGATTACTGACGGGAAAATGATTCCCGAACGGTATGTGATGTCATGCTCGCGGATGGCAAATCCTTTGTAGGCAAAAGCCTTGGGAAGTAAGAAAAGATTCACAATCATTGCAATCAGAAACATACACTCAATGCCGGCTGTCGTTGCCAGACGATAGCTGAAGTTCTCTGCCAAAAGGAGCAGAAGTGCGAACCCCATAAAAATGATATAAACCAGCATTGTTTTCACTATCTGAACTTTAAGGTATTTCTTTTCCAACGGAGTATAATTGAGGCACTCTACCTTATCTAAGTTCTCAAAGTTCAATTGTCTGTTTGTCATATTATCATTTATTTTGGTTTATTCCTCACCGCCTGTCAGAGGCAAAAATTCCTACCGGCTTCCCAAATACAGGAAGAACATACCTATCAGCACCAAGGCGAGATCGACAGCCTTGCTCCGCAGGTTCTTCTCGCGGAACATCATCGCCCCGAAAAGGAAAGACACGACTACACTGCCCCTGCGCACCATCGACACAATGGAAATCATCGAGCCGTCCATGCCTAACGCATAGAAATAAACGAAGTCGGCAGCCGACAAGAAGATGGAAATCAGCGGGATGCACCAATCCCAATGGAAGGGTGTGCTTGATTTACGCTTCGGAAGCCACAGGAAAAGCAACACGCCTCCCATCATGAAAAGCTGGTAAATGTTATACCATGCCTGTACTACCATGTTATTGAACATCCCCATCAGGTATTTATCATACAGTCCGCTTACCGCTCCCAATAACGCCGCCAACACGACAAACCACACCCAGCGGTTGTGCTCGAAATTAATCCCCTCCTTCTTGCCCGACCGGCTCAGCATGAAAAACGAAACTATCGCCAGCATGACACCAATCCATTGATACAGATTCAACCGCTCGCCGAAGATAAGCATCGCGCCTACCAAAGTCATCACAGGACGGGTGGCATTAATCGGACCCACGATAGTCAACGGCAGATGTTTCATGCCAAAATAGCCGAAGGCCCACGATGAAAGCACAATGGCCGATTTCAGCAGGATATACTTATGGGTTTCCCACCCGCCCGCATCGGGCACAAAGAAAACAGAGTCCTGCAAAGCCGAAGGCCAAAAGCGCGAAACCAAAATAAACGGAATGAAAATAAGGCTGGAAAACAACGTGTTCAGAGCCAGGACGGGAAGCACAGCATTTCCGTTAAGCGATTTTTTCTTGAATACATCATAAAAGCCCAGCAACGCCGCCGAGCAAAACGCTAATAATAACCACATATCCTTTTGTTTAGTTTTACGGGTGCAAAGGTACAAAATAATATGCGAAGCCAGCCATCCGCCCCCCTGTTTTTACGAAGATACCTTCGTAGGGCGATGAAGACGCCTTCGTTAAGCGATGAAGACACCTTCGATGGCAGATGAAGATACCTTCATTGAAAATCCGTTTCATCCGTGCCGCCTGCATACGATAAAGCGACTTTGATTGCTGAATGAAGCCGTGATTGCTACCGCATTCATTCCGGGAAATATTTGCGTATTTAACCGGATTGACTTACCTTTGGGACACATTTATGAGAAATAAGGCCCATACGCAATGAAACCGCTACCGAACGCTATTTCAAGCATGCATCCGAAATACGCTTTGCTGCTTTGCCTCTTTCTGGCTTTCTTTACCGAAAGCCATGCCAAGCAAGACACACTCACCCGCAATCCGATACACCATCAGATAGGATTCGACATCCGGCCGGGCTACCTATTGCCAACCAAAAGCTTTTTCGAAAAAGACAACGCGCAAGGGAAACCGATACACAACGCCGTTTCCGCCCACCTGAAATGGGCTTTCCGCTTCCACAAAGGCTCTTACTTAGGCAGGCTTTACCCGTATGCCTATCAAGGTATCGGCGTGGCGTACACTTCTTTTTCCAATACGTCGGAAATAGGGAATCCGATGAGTGTCTACGTATTCCAAGGGTCGCGGATAGCGCGGCTTGCTCCCCGGCTCAGTTTAGACTACGAATGGAATTTCGGCGCGGCATTTGGCTGGAAAAAACATAACTATGCCACCAATCCTTACAACGATGTAGTCGGTTCGAAAATCAACGCTTACCTCAATGTAGGCATCTACCTGAACTGGAGACTGGCTTCAGAATGGAGGCTGACCGCAGGCATAGAAGCCTCGCATTACTCCAACGGGAACAGCAATTACCCCAATGCGGGCGTAAACACCATCGGGGGACGCATCGGGATAATCCGAACGTTTGATTCGAAAGAAGACAAAGCCCAATCATCCATACGCGAGAAAGCCACCCTGAAAGGCTCTCCCTTCAGTTACGACCTGATTGTGTATGGAGCCACAAGGCGCAGAGGCATCATCTGGCCCGACGAAAAATACTTGGTACCCGGCTCTTTCGGAGTTGTGGGGCTGAACTTCAACCCGCTCTACCGGATAAACCGCTATTTCCGTGCAGGCATTTCGCTGGACGCGCAATATGATGAAAGCGCCAACCTGAAAAACCATTATGCCGGAGACGACTATACGCTTCAAGACGGGAGCAAGAAATTTTACCGTCCTCCGTTCCGCGAACAGTTTGCCGTAGGGCTTTCCGTCCGTGCCGAACTGACCATGCCTATCTTCAGCATCAACTTCGGCATCGGGCGCAACCTTATCTATAAAGGAGAAGATACAAAAGGGTTTTACCAGATATTGGCGCTGAAAACATTCGTCACCTCTCACCTGTTTCTGCATACGGGCTACCAACTGAGCAATTTCAACGACCCGAACAACCTGATGTTAGGATTGGGATACCGGTTTTAAGAGCCTGTTTAAATTTTCATCCATTTTCCACGTTCCAGCCGAATCAGGAAGATGATGCCCCGGAAACAGAGTTCGATGCACATGGCAAGCCATACACCGTTCAACCCCATCGTAGGAGCCAGCCAGGCAGCCAACGTCAGACGTACCGCCCAAATGCTGAAGAAATTCATCAAGCAAGGGATTATCGTATTTCCCGCACCTACGAAAACACCGTATGCCACAATCGCTGCTGCAAACATCGGCTCGGCAAAGGCTTCGATGCGTAACGCCTGAACGCCCAATTCCAATACCTCGGCATCGGGGGTCATCGTGCCGATAATCAACGGAGCGGCTACATACATAATGACACCCATAATGCCCATCACCGCCATGCCCATGCCTACCGTAATGCGGGCAAAACGCCGGGTCAAATCCTTCCTGCCTGCCCCCATGCTCTGACCGACCAACGTCGTAGCGGCATCGGCGATACCGTATCCGGGCATATAGCAGAGGCTTTCGGCTGTAATGGCAAACGAATTGGCAGCAATAGCGAATACCCCCAACGGAGCCACGATGACCGTCGTCAGAATCTGTGCTCCGCAAATCACGGCATGTTCTATCCCCATCGGGCCGCCAATATGAACCGCCTTCCGCAAGACAACCGAAGTGGGTCGGAAACGTCCTTTTTCATGCGTCAAGCCCAATTCCTTGGAACGGGCAGCCAAATACCAAAGCATCAGTCCCGCCACCACTAATTCGGCCAATCCGGTACCTACGGCAGCTCCGGCAACACCCCATCCGGCACCGGGCATAAACACGTCCAACCCAAGCAACGAAACCTGACGGGAAGGAAAGATAAGGAAATAATTGAAAACCACATCCAGCAGACACATCAAGACGTTCAGCAGACTGGGCACACGCATATTCCCGCTACAGCGAAGCATGCCTCCAGCCAAGAAACACAGTTGCATCATCGGCAGGAAAGCCGCATAAATCAGGAAATAAACCGAAGCTTCGTGATTGATGACCTCTGCCCCACCCAACCAGCGAGGCAACGCGCCGCTGATGCCCATACCGATACCTGCAAGCATGAGGCTGAAAAACACGACCGCCACCAAAGACTGGCGCAACACCGCCCGAGCCTCACGAAACTTTCCGCCGCCGATACAATGAGCCACCTGAACGGCAAAACCCGTAGAAGCCGCACTACACAGACCGCTGAACAGCCACGTGGTAGTAGATACCAAACCGATGGACGCCGAAGCGTTGGCGCCCAAACTGCCCACCATAGCGGCATCAATGTATTGCATCACAATGGAAGACAATTGTGCTACCATCGCCGGTATACTCAACTGAACGGTAAGCAAAAGCTGCTGACGGAAGGTCATCGCACGCCCTTCACGTATCAATACAAGCAAGTCGTTTTTTCCAAAATTCATAGGATACAGTTTATTCCGGTGCAAAGATACTGCAAAATAGCATACCAAAGTTACCTGAATTACGGATATGTAGCCAATCCTAATGAATTCATATAAGGATGTGTACAAAATTGACCGGTATTCGAAGGATTAGACTTCGCTTTACAATCCTCTTGAAACGCAGATTTCCGCAGAAGAGGCTGTCTCAAAATAGAAATAGGATGACATTACTTTTTGATACTCAATTCTCATTTTGATACGTCATCATCCGCGTGAATCTGCATCTCTTATTAACTTGCATTTTGAGACTTGAAACCTACGCACTACTTACGGAAAGGCGGCTTTACCACCTGCGCTTTCAGTTTCCGTCCCCGATTGTCCAAATAAATTTCGGTACCTGGTTTCGAAAAGGCGGTCTGCACATAGCCTAACCCGATTCCTATCTTACGGGTGGGCGACATGGTGCCCGATGTGACATGACCGATTTCATTACCTTGGGCATCGGTCAGCTTATAGCCTTGGCGCGGAATGCCTCGGTCTATCATTTCGAAACCTACCAATTTGCGGCTGACCCCTTCGGTTTTCTGCTTTTCCAAGGCAGCACGATTGGTGAAATTCTTTCCATCCACAAATTTTGTAATCCAGCCCAATCCGGCTTCGATGGGCGAAGTGGTGTCATCAATGTCATTGCCATACAGGCAGAAGCCCATCTCCAACCGCAAAGTGTCGCGCGCACCCAACCCTACAGGTTTGATGCCGAACTCGGCACCTGCCTCGAAGACCGCATTCCAAATACGGTCGGCGTCTTCAGGATAAAAATAAAGTTCAAAACCTCCTGCACCCGTATAGCCGGTATTGGAAATGATGACTTGCGGCACTCCGGCCAAATCGCCCATACGAAAATGATAATAAGGTATCTCCGACAAGTCCAGCGAAGTCAGTTTTTGAAGCGTAAGCAACGCCTTCGGCCCTTGCACGGCAAGCTGCCCCATACGGTCGGAAGCGTTTTCCAGTTCAGCGCCCACCGTATTGTGAGAGACACACCAATTCCAATCCTTCTCAATATTGGCAGCATTAACCACCAACAAATATTTTCCCTGACCGTAATCGTATACCAGCAAATCGTCTACAATGCCTCCTGTCTCGTTCGGAAAACAAGTGTACTGCACCTTGCCCGGCGTAAGGACGGCCGCATTGTTCGACGTGACCCGCTGGATAAAATCAAGTGCATGAGAGCCTTTCACCCAAAATTCGCCCATGTGTGAAACGTCGAATACACCTACGCCGTGGCATACGGTCAGGTGTTCGTCGATAATACCGGAATACTCAATAGGCATGTTGTATCCTGCAAATTCATGCATCTTGGCACCGAGAGCGATGTGCTTCCCGGTAAATGGAGTTGTTTTCATCAGTTCTGTGTTTTAAGGTTACGTAAATCGATTAACAATTAATAGTTAACAACGACAAACGGGGAAATCCACCGCTGTCAACCACGGCTCTTTCATTTACTTGTAGGGGCGGGGTCTGCCCGCCCGAAAACATCAACTGCTCTATTTGTGGTCGCATTCGGGCAGGCAAACCCTGCCCCTACAGTTATTTGGCAAATGCGGACAATCCATTTAGCGTTTTAAATGAAAGAGCCGTGGCTGTCAACTATTAACTGTTAATTATTAACTCATAATCAGTATCGTTTGGCTGTAAGTTCGGCTATCTTGACCACCACCTTCATGGCTTTCTCGACAGACTGTACAGGCACAAACTCGTATCTGCCGTGGAAGTTCAGCCCGCCGGCAAAGATGTTGGGACACGGCAATCCTTTAAACGAAAGCTGCGCACCGTCCGTCCCGCCGCGAATCGCCTTCACTTTCGGATCTACGCCAGCTTCCTGCATAGCGGCAAAAGCGATGTCAATGATATGCATCAGCGGTTCCACCTGCTGGCGCATGTTATGATATTGGTCTTTCACTTCGACCGTCACCGTATCCTCTCCGTATATCTCGTTCAGCTTCTCGGCACACATCACCAATAACGCCTTGCGTGCTTCAAACTTTCCACGATCGTGGTCACGGATGATATAAGATAGCGTGGTATGCTCCACGCTGCCTTCCATGCCAATCAGGTGGAAGAACCCTTCGTAGCCTTCGGTCGTGGCGGGAGTCTCGTCTGCGGGAAGCATGCTGACGAAAGCGTTTGCCACCAACATCGAATTGAGCATCTTGTTCTTCGCATAACCGGGGTGCACGTTCAGTCCTTTCACATGGATTTTTGCGGCGGCGGCATTGAAGTTCTCGAACTCTAATTCGCCCACTTCACCTCCGTCCATCGTATAGGCCCACTTACACCCGAACTTCTCCACATCAAACTTGTGCGCGCCCAATCCGATTTCCTCGTCGGGATTGAAGCCGACGCGGATTTTTCCGTGCTTGATTTCGGGATGTTCCTTCAGGTAAGCCATCGCCCCTATTATCTCGGCAATGCCTGCCTTATCGTCGGCACCGAGCAACGTATGCCCATCGGTCACAATCAAATCCTCGCCGACATGGTCGAGCAGTTCTGGAAATTGCTTGGGAGAAAGCACAATGCCCTCTTCCTCGCATAACGGGATGTCCTGCCCCTGATAACCGGAAACAATGCGCGGACGCACATCAGCCCCCGACATATCCGGGCTGGTATCCATATGGGCGATAAACCCTATGGTAGGGATTTCACGGTCTACATTGGCAGGAAGCGTGGCGAAGAGATAGCCATTCTCGTCGAGCGAAATGTCCTCCAAGCCTAAATCTTCCAATTCCGACTGCAAATAGCGGGCAAACACCATCTGCTTGGGCGTGCTTGGCGTTACACCTGTATTCTCGTCAGACTGGGTATCAAAAGAAACATACTTCAAAAAGCGTTCTATTACTGTCATAATCTTTTAAGTTAAAATTTTAGTGATGTAAAAATAAGAAATAGCTTGCACACGACCAAACCTACGGCGTTAAAAAGCTATACCGGACTACAAACTTAATTAAGTTCTTGCATTTTTAAGCCTTGAAGTGCATAAGTTTTTATACATTTGCACTCTGATAACGAATGAATATGAAAAAACTGATTGTACTCTGCATCCTATGCCTGACGGTGGCGGCCGGGCTTGCCCAAGAAGCCGATACCTTGCGGCTGCCCGACGACACGCTTTCATCGGCACCTCTGAGTAAAAAAGAACTGCGCCGCCAAAAAGTAGCCAAGCGGAACTTCCACTATAATATATTAGGAGGTCCCAGCTTCAGCCCCGACTTCGGTTTCTTAGTAGGCGGAAGCGCATTGATGACTTTTCGTATGAACCCCAAAGACACCACCATGCGCCGCTCGGTGCTTCCTTTCGCCATGGCGTTCATCTTCAAAGGCGGACTGAACATCATGGTCAAGCCTCAGTTGTTCTTCAAGAACGACAAGTTCCGTATCTTCGGACAATTCTCTTATAAGAACACACAAGAGAATTTCTATGGCGTAGGCTATTCCACCAACAAAAATTACGTGCGAAGCGATACGACCAGCCAATACCGGTACAGCGGCGTCCAGATTAATCCGTGGTTCTTGTTCCGCATCAAAGAGACGGACTGGTTCGTCGGCCCGCAAATCGACCTGAATTACGACAAAATAACCAGCCCCGCCAAGCACTTGGCTGAACAAGAAGACTACAAGAAAGCGGGAGGAACGGAAAAAGGATATAAGAATTTCAGTTCGGGACTCGGTTTTCTGGTGACATACGACACGCGCGACATCCCCGCTAACCCCTACAAAGGACTCTATTTCGACATCCGCGGCCTACTGTACCAGAAATGGCTGGGAAGCGACGATAATTTCTACCGCTTCGAGTTAGACTACCGCCAATACAAGTCGGTGGGCGAACGAAAAGTCATCGCTTGGACGGTACAGACCAAAAACGTGTTCGGCGACAAGATTCCTTTGAACAAATATGCACTAAGCGGCACACCGTTCGACCTGCGCGGCTACTATATGGGACAATATCGCGACAAAAGCTCGCACGTGGCATTGGCAGAATACCGGCAGATGTTCAATACAGACCGAAGCAGTTGGCTGAAACGGGTCATCCACCACTTGGGCTTCGTGGCATGGGGAGGCGTAGGATTCATGGGACCGAATCCGGGAAAGATAGAAGGTGTGCTTCCCAATGCGGGCTTAGGCTTGCGCATTGAGGTGCAGCCCCGCATGAATGTCCGCTTGGATTTCGGACGGAATTTCATCAACAAGCAGAACCTGTTCTATTTCAACATGACGGAAGCGTTTTAATAGTTCATAGTCAACAGTTAACAATGAATAGCTAATAAGTATCAAACTATTAGCTATTCATTGTTAACTGTTGACTATCAAAAGTGGCTCGACCCGTCGAAGCAATGTGTGCAGACTTTGCACTTGGGCAAACCTATCGCCTTGACTAACGTCTCTACAGTATTGAATTTAAGCGAAGTAAGCCCAAAAAGCGCACGGATGCGCTCTACCAGTTCCTTGTATTCCGGCGAATCGGTCGTGGCATACTTGTCGAGCTTTGCGTTTCCGTCTCCTTCTATCTCCTTTATGATACGGCGGGTTATCAGTTCCATGTCACTTTTCGAAGAGGTGAAGCCGATGAACGGGCAACCGTAAATCAGCGGCGGGCAAGCGATGCGCATATGGATTTCCTTTGCGCCGTAATCGAACAAAATCTTCACATTGTCGCGCAACTGCGTGCCGCGCACGATGGAATCATCGCAAAACAATACACGCTTTCCCTCCAACATCGCACGGTTGGGTATCAGCTTCATCTTCGCCACCAACGAACGCATCTCCTGGTTGCTGGGCGTAAAGCTGCGCGGCCATGTCGGCGTATATTTGGCTATGCCCCGATGATAAGGCACCCCTTTCCCTTCGGCGTATCCCAACGCCATGCCTACGCCCGAATCGGGGATACCACACGCACAATCCACTTCCGACTCATCGGTCCGCCCCATCTCGTAACCGCTCTTAAAACGGACTTCCTCCACGTTTCTTCCTTCGTAGCACGAAACGGGAAAACCGTAATACACCCATAAGAACGAACAAATCTGCATCTCCTCATTAGGCTTCCGAAGCTGTTCCACCCCGTTGGCACGCACCCGGACAATCTCGCCCGGACCGATGTAGCTGTCTATCTCATAATCCAAATTGGGCAAGCTGCACGACTCGCTGGTCACTGCATACGCCCCTTCTTTCTTGCCTACGATGATGGGAGTACGCCCTAACCTGTCGCGCGCGGCAATGATGCCGTCTTCAGTGAGCAGCAACATCGAGCACGAGCCTTTCACCTTATTATATACGTTCTCAATGCCGTCCACGAAATTCTTTCCCTGCACAATCAGCAGCGCTACCAATTCCGTGGGATTGGTCTTTCCCATACTCATCTCGGCAAAATGCATGTTCGCGTCAAGCAGTTCCTTTTCCAGTTCGGGGATATTGTTGATTTTAGCGACCGTAACAATCGCAAAACGCCCCAAGTGCGAATTAATCATGATAGGTTGCGGATCCGTATCGCTGATTACGCCGATACCCGACTTGCCCTTGAACTTTGATAACTCTGATTCGAATTTTGTGCGGAAATACGAATTGTCTATGCTATGAATCGAGCGCGCGAAACCTGCCGACTCGTCATACGTAGCCATTCCCGCGCGTTTGGTTCCCAAGTGCGAATTATAATCCGTACCATAGAACAAATCGGTCACACATTCAGCCTTCGAGACTGTTCCGAAAAAACCACCCATTTTCTTCTATATTAAGTTAAAGTTGTAATATATGAATTCTCAAATTCTGTGCAAAATTACGGAAAAAACAGCAAGCGCAGAAGAATTTGCAGAGGAAAATCACAAAGTCATGCCTTCTCCCCAATCGCTTTACCCACCGGCCGCTCCGGCACAATCTAATTTTGTGCACTTACTTCACCAAACCAAATCCCTTATAGCACAAAGCATTTAAAACCCAATAAAGGCCTCTGTGTCCAAAATAAAAAAACGTATCCGATGAAAGAGAATATTCACTGAAAGACAAAGCGTTAAAAAGAAGATAGAACTAAATCCGCCAATAAAAACTAAAAAAATTCATTTTCCGGATAAGTGTTTTGCAAAATATGGTTGTTATTATTATAGTTTTACCCAAAAGGAATAAGAAAACAAGAGAGAGAAATATATTAATAAGTATGTTTAACCTTAGAAAAGCAAGTATGAGAAGCAAAAACTCGTGCATGAGCTCGAAGAAACTCGTTCGGGCACTATTGGTTTCAACGCTGTTTACTGTACCTACACAGTTAGTGTCGGCACAATTAAACATTGCATTAACCAATACTCAATTAGGGACTATGATTCAGCAGATTCAGGCTCAGTCCCAGTATCAATTCTTTTACGATGATGAATTGGCAGACACCCCTATCAGTTCGGTGAAAGCCAACGGCTCTACTGTAGAAGAAGTTTTGGACCAAGCATTGGCAGGGAAAGGCATCAGCTATGTAGTAGACGACAACGTCATTTATCTGTCGAAAGAGTCTACCTCCACTACCGCCGCTCCTTCATCGGCCAATGCCGCACAGCAAGACCAGTTGCAAGAAATCACCGGACGTGTGATTGACGCTACCGGTGAAGCACTGATTGGTGTATCTGTAGTCGAAAAAGGAACTACAAACGGAAGCATTACTGACTGGGACGGTAACTTTACGGTAAAAGTCCCCGTAGGGTCTACGCTGCAGTTCTCTTACATCGGTTACAAAACGGTGGAAATGCCGGTAGAAGCCGGAAAGACAACCATCAACCTGACCATGGAAGAAGACTCTGAAATGTTGGATGAAGTGGTTGTAACCGCTTTGGGTATCAAGCGTGAAAAGAAGATGTTGGGTTACGCTGTTCAGGAATTGAAAAGCGATGAACTGAACCGTACGGGCGACCCGTCGGTAACCAGTGCCCTCCAAGGCAAGGTAGCCGGTCTGTCGATGAACACCTCTTCTACCGGTCTGGGCGGTTCTACAAAAATCACCATCCGTGGTAACTCTTCATTAAGCGACAACAACCAGCCGTTGTGGATTGTAGACGGTGTGCCGTTCAGTGATAACGGCGACTCTGGAGCCTCATTCTACGATGGGTATGACCGCGGTAGTGCCTCTTTGGATATCAATCCGGACGATATCGAAAGCATCTCCGTATTGAAAGGTCCGAACGCCGCAGCCCTTTACGGTAGCCGTGCCGGTAACGGTGTCATCTTGGTTACCACGAAGAAAGGTTCGAAGAAAGACGGTTTCGGTGTACGCTATAGTGGTAACTTCACATGGACAAAAGTAGCTGAAACCTTGGATATGCAAAGACGTTACGGACAAGGCCAGATAGGCGCCAACGGTGGTGCTGAATATTCTACGGATGTGTCTGGCAGCTGGGGACCCGTATTAGACGGTTCGATGAAAGAAGCATGGAACGGCGAAACTTACGCTTATTCTAATTATGGCAACAAGCTGAAAGATTATTTCGAAACCGGCTTCTCACAGACACACAACGTTTCTATCCAGAACGGTACGGAAACCTCTCACTACCGGGCATCGTTCGGTGCTTCAGACAACGACGGCATGTTCCCCGATGAAAAACTGCAACGTATCAATGTGGATTTGAATGCAGGTACGCAACTCAATGAATACTTCTCGATGGACGGTAAGATTTCGTTGTCGCGCACCAAAGCGGAAAATCGTCCGATGTATGGTACATACGGCGCCATTAACCAATTGATGGGCATTCCGAACAACGTGCGGCTGGATGACTTGCGCCAATATTCCAATGAGAACCATGTACATGTTAACTGGTACGGTCCGTCGGCTGGTATCCGTAACCCGTATTATGTATTGAACCAACGCCGTAACGAAGACGAACGTTGGCGTGCATTCGGTTACTACAACGCGAAAATCAACTTCACCGACTGGTTGCATTTCTCGGCAAAATACGCGTTCGACTACTATCGTACCCGTATCGAAGAAACCAATGCTGGTGATGGTTTTACCGAAAGTTCATTATCCATGATAGAAGATGACGCGATGGACCGTCGGGAAGAAAACTTCTTCGAATCAAACGCCGAATTTATGTTGATGAGTGATAAACAAATTACCGACAACTTCCGTTTGGGCGTGAACGTGGGTGCCAACTTCATGTACCAGAAATACGAAACCTTGAACGCCGGTGTAGGTAATATGCTGGTTAAAGGCAACTGGATGTTCAATGCAGCCAACTTGCTCCGTACGGCAGGCGAAAGCGGTTACGAACGTGCAACGAACTCTGTATTCGGTTCGGCACAGTTGGCATGGAAAGAATACTTGGCATTAGATTTGACCGCCCGTAACGACTGGTCGTCCACCCTGCCTAAGCAAAACAATTCGTTCTTCTATCCGTCTGCCAACTTGAGCTTTGTGATTTCCGATTTCGTACGCTCACTGAACAAGGAATTGCCGAGCTGGCTGACTTTCGCCAAGTTGCGTCTGTCTGCGGCTCAGGTAGGTAAGGATACAAGTCCTTATCAGTTGTATAATACATACAGCTATTCATTCGATAAGGGTATCCTGACCCCGACCCGTGACAATGTGAAGATGAACGACCAGTTGAAGCCGGAAATCGCCACTTCTTACGAAGCCGGTTTGGACATGAAGTTCTTCGACAATCGGTTGGGCTTTGACTTCACCTATTATTATATGAAGACAAAGAACCAGATTATGAAAGTGCCCGCAGCGGCTCCATGGTCAGGCGGTCAATGGGTAAACGCCGGTTTGATTTCGAACCAAGGTGTGGAAGTCATGATTTACTCTACCATCGTAGACACCAAAGACTTTACGTTCGACTTAAACTTGAATATGGCTCACAACGTATCTACAGTTGAAGAATTGGCTCCTGATCAAGGCGTGAAATATATGTTCTTCAACGGAGATAACAACTTCCCGGTAAAAGTAGGTGCAACCGAAGGCGGCAAATTAGGTGATATTTACGCCACCACACTTTACCAACGTGACGAAAACGGCAACATCATCGTAGGCGAAAACGGTCTGCCGATGACTATTACTGATGAAGCTGAATATGTAGCCAAACCGATTGGCAACATCCAGCCGAAACTGACAATGTCTGTATCTCCTACCTTTACTTACAAGGGCATTACGCTCTCAGCCATGTTCGACATGAAATTTGGCGGCGACATCTTCTCTTACTCTGAAATGATGGCTACCGGTAACGGTTTGGCAAAACGTACGGAGAACCGTGGAGAAGACAACAACTACATGATGGTGTTCCCGGGTGTAACGGAAGACGGTGCGGTCAATACCAAAGAAATCACAGCTTCTTCGTACTACGGTGCATTGCTTCCGGAAGACTTCTTGTATGACGCTTCGTTCATCAAACTGAAAGAATTGTCTATCGGTTATTCATTCCCCTCGAAGTTGCTGAAGAAAACTCCGTTAACTTCGCTGAACGTATCGTTCGTGGCTCGTAATTTGTGCTACCTGATGAAACATACACCGGGCACCAGCCCCGAAGGCGGTTACGATACTAGTATGTTCTCGCAGGCAATCGACTATGCGGCTCTGCCGTACTCTCGTACTTTCGGTTTGTCAGTTAGTTTAGGTTTTTAATCTTAAATAAAAATAGTAACTTATGAAATTCAATACATATAAGTCAGTGGCTATGTGCTCCCTGTTGGCACTCTTGGCCGGATGTCATGACTTTGAAGAAATGAATACCAACCCCTACCAGCCAGCCTACGACCCGAGTGTTATTGGAGGTACAGGGGAAGGAATTGATATTGATTACGAAGTGTCGGAAAATGCGCTGCAAACTTTGCGTGTTACCGAAGGTTCGGCAGGGGCAACGTTCTCCAACCTTGTTTATGAAGGGATGTATAACGACTACCAGATTACGACGAACTTGACTCACGACGTATATTCCGGTTATTGGGGAAACAACTCGTTCGCACCTCCCAGCGCTCCTACCTATTCGTATAACGACGGATGGTCGGGCGCACGCTGGAGACACTTCTACGATGACCGTACGGTAAGCGAGTATAGCCAATTGATTAAGACATTCTGGTTCTGTGATAGAGAACGTTATCATACAGCATTCTACATCACCCGTATTTATTATGCTTTCCTGATGTCGGCACAAACGGATACCTACGGCGATATTCCTATCAAGTATTACGTAAAGGGTATGCTTCCGCCGGAAGAAAACGTAGAATACTCTTCGCAGGAAGAGGTATACAGGATGATTTTTAACATTTTGGATCAAGCTATTACCAATTTGCATAACATCCCGGCTGTGCAACAATTTGATTTAGGAGAAGATGATTTGTGCTATGGTGGTGATGTGGAAAAGTGGATTCGTTTCGCTAATACCTTGCGTTTGCGTTTGGCATTGCGTGTATCCAATGTAGACAAGACATTGGCTCAACAACAAGGCGAAGCCGCGCTGAACGACCTGTCGGGCTTGATGCAAAGTCAGGACGACAACATGAAGTTGATTCCGAAGCGTCAGTACATCACCGGCGGTAACGAAAACATTTACGGTTTGCTCTTCTCTTGGAGTGCTAATGTAGTACTTCCCAAAGAAATGGAATGGGCTTACAAGAACCAAGCGTTGAAACCGGGTGTAACCACAGCCACTCCGGGATTCGAACAGAAAGCACCAGCTAACTTATATACAGCAGGTGGTGTAGACGAAACCCTGTTCAATGCCAGTGAAGACAACTGCTACCTTGACCCGCGTTGCAACATCCTGTGGTATCGTCCTACTGAATTTGCAAAATTAAACCAAGCTGTACCTGAAGAATCTGATAAAGATTTCTGTGGCATACGTAACGGTGAAACCGTTTTAGGAGGTTCTCAAACGGTTAACTATTCACCGAACCGTTGTAATACGCAATCGGATGCTATGAATCCGAAGGTTTGGTGGAATTTGGCTCGTGAAATCGTTTGGTTCGGTTATTCGGAAAGCTTGTTCTTGAAGGCCGAAGCTGCATTGCGTGGTTGGAACGGCACTTCTTTGACCCAATCCGCTAAAGATTATTATTTGGATGGTATCCGTGCTTCCATGGAATATTACGGTATTGCAGAAGCCGACTACAGAGATTACATCAACAACCTGCAAGGCTTGGCTGCTTTCGACGGCGGTTCGCGTGAAGAACAATTGGAGCAAATCATTACCCAGAAATGGATTGCCGTGTTCCCGAACGGAAACGAAGGTTGGGCTGAACTGCGCCGCACCGACTATCCGCGTTATGCTTTGGTTGTGCAAGGCGGTAACGGTTCGAACGGTGAAGTACCGAATACGAAGTTGATTAAGCGTGTTCAATATCCGAATAGCGAAGCACGTAACCCGTTGAAACCAACTTTGGCTGAAGTCAACCAAGGCACAAGAGTTTGGTGGGACGTAGCCGACACCATGGGTGAAGACGGCAAGTGGCACCAGCCGAACAACTTCAGATAAGCTGCTGAATCTCGTCTCGTCACGAGATACATACTGCAAGCCGGAGAGCGACAAAAAGCTCTCCGGCTTTTTTTACTTCCTTATTTATGACACTCGCCTCATCCCCTTCATCAGGCCTTCCGTTTTACATTCTTGTTTCAAGTGTTAAATTGAAAGTATGTTCAATCCAATTCCACATCACAGCCCCCATAGCGCGGTCTTCTACCACCGCATCCTACCCTATTAAGGAATCTCTTGTAACAAATTGATACTACCATAGTTTGTTAACTGCTAAATTCGTTAACATAAAGCGGTTAAATGTGGGATAAAAACCACTGTAAAAGCTTTGAGTTTTAAGGAAAATTGTTACATTTGTTTCTAAATCTTTAATAACACAAAAACATAAAGAAGAAACGTATGAAAGATCAGTTGAAACATTTCTTGCTGTTTGCCGTGCTTACAATTTGCTGTACAGCCACGGCGGTAGCTCAGGCTACCTTGAAAGGTACGGTTGTGGATGCGGGTACCAACGAACCTCTGATAGGGGCGACGGTTGCCATGCAAGGCTCAACCTTAGGTGCGATAACCGATGTAAACGGAGGGTTTACACTAAAGGTTCCAAACTCGGGAGTGACCATTGTGTTCACCTATATTGGATATAAAGAGAAACAAGTGGAAGTTACCGGACAAGGGACAATCGACCTAGGCACTGTCACACTGGAGCACGATGCACAGATGCTGCAAGATGTGGTAGTCACTTCTTCTATCGCTATCGCCCGCAAAACGCCGGTAGCCGTGTCCAGCGTAAGCATGGACTTCATTGAAGAAAAACTCGGTACGCAGGAATTCCCTGAAATCTTGAAATCTACTCCGGGCGTGCATGCCAACAAGGAAGGCGGAGGTTATGGCGACTCGGAAATCTACATGCGCGGGTTCGGCAACGAAAACATTGCCGTGATGGTGAACGGTGTGCCGATGAACGACATGGAGTGGGGAGGCGTCTATTGGTCGAACTGGGCAGGACTGACCGACGTGACCCGTTCGATGCAGACCCAGCGCGGACTGGGAGCTTCGAAGGTTTCGGCTCCTTCGGTAGGCGGTACCATCAACATCGTGACCCGCGGGCTGGATAGCGAAAAGGGCGGAACGGTCGCTTATTCGATGGGCAACGACGGCATGAATAAGATTTTGTTCAGCGTCTCTACCGGCGTGTCGAAAAGCGGTTGGGCAATGACTTTGCTCGGCTCGCGCACGTGGGGTAACGGCTATGTGCAAGGAACGGATTTCGAAGGATACAATTATTTCTTGAATATCTCGAAGCGTCTGAACGATGCGCACCAGTTGTCGCTTACGGCTTTCGGCGCTCCGCAAAAGCACTACCAGCGTGACGGCGCCCTGACCATTGCCGACTGGCAACGCATGGAGAAGGTATATGGCGTGAAGAATTACAAGTATAATTCCACTTACGGATTCGATAACAATGGGGAGCGTCAGAGCGCGGAATACAACGTATACCACAAGCCGCAAATCAGCTTGAACCACCAATGGCAGATTGACGAGAAATCATCGTTGAGCACCGTGGCTTACGTGTCTATCGGACGCGGGTACGGCAATTCGGGACAAGGAAACGAGGACTACGGCTATTCGTACCGTGACTGGAACGGCGCTTATTACGGCGAATTGCAGACCAAGTTCCGCAAGGCGGACGGCACGTTCGACTATGGAGCCATCGAAGACATCAACGCCGCAAGCGAATACGGCTCAATGTTGGTGATGAGCCAGTCGAAGAACTATCATAACTGGTACGGTTTGCTCTCGACCTACACCACGAAGTTCGGCGAATACTTCGATTTCTACGGGGGCATCGACTTCCGTTATTATAAAGGTACGCACACGAACGAGATTTCCGACCTCTTCGGCGGGCAATACTTTATGGACTCTACCCGTGGCGACGTGCAGGCGGCTAACAACGCCAATGCGGCTAATCCGGCATGGAGATACCAGAAATTAGGCGTGGGCGATGTGGTTTACCGCGACTATGACGGACATGTATTGCAGGAAGGCGCTTTCTTCCAAACTGAATTCAACAAAGACAAGCTTTCGGCTTTCGTAGCCGGTTCGTTGTCGAACACTACGTATTGGCGTTACGACCGCTTCTATTACGACAAGGCTCATGCCAAATCGGACAAAGTCAGCTTCTTAGGCTTTACGGCAAAGGGCGGTGCCAACTACAACATCACCGACAATCACAATGTATTCTTTAATTTAGGTTATATCAGCCGTGCGCCGAAGTTCTCTTATGGAGCTTTCATGCAGGCTACCACCAGCCATGCCATTAATAAGGATGCCAAGAACGAAAAGGTGCTTTCGTTCGAATTGGGTTACGGTTTCCGCAACGAATGGCTGAGCGCGAACCTGAACGCTTATTGGACAAAATGGCTGGACAAGACCATGACCAAGAGCGGCACGATGGACAATCAGACCGAGTATTACATGAACATGACGGGTGTGGACGCCTTGCACAAAGGGGTGGAACTGGACGTGAAAATCACTCCGCTGAGCTGGCTGGAACTGACCGGTATGTTCTCGTTGGGCGACTGGAAATGGAATAGCAATGCTACCGGATATGCATACGATGCGCATGGAAACGCCTTGACCTCGGAAGGAACGACCACTACGGTAGGGGCAGCCGACCATGCCAATGCGAAAATCAACCTGAAAGGCGTGCGCGTGGGAGGTTCGGCGCAGACCACCGCGGCTATCGGCGCGACCTTCAAAATCGGCAAATCCATCCGTGTAGGCGCTGACTGGACTTACTACGGACGCAATTACGCATACTATTCGTTGTCGGGAAGCAACTTGTCATTGGGCAAGGAAGTATCGGTGCTCGACCCGTGGAAGATTCCTGCGGCAAGCCAGTTCGACCTGAACGCTTCGTACCGTTTCAAGATAGGCAAGCTGGACGCCATCCTTTCCGGAAACGTGAACAACCTGTTGGATTACCAGTATATCTCGAAGGCGTTCAATCCGAATACGCTTTCTTCTTCTACCTTGCAGGAAGCTACAGCCGAGAACATTTATTGCTACTATGCGTTCGGCCGTACGTATAGCTTGAGACTGAGAGTAAACTTCTAACCCCTAAATTAAAGAAACGCAGTATATGAAAAAGATAATACTCATGTCGACCGTATTGCTGGCAGGTTTGTCGGCGTGCGAAGATTACAACGACCAGTTCAATATCGATTATGACATAACCGATGTCAAGACAGGTGTCACTATCCAGCTGGCTTCTTCCGATTATGGGACCATTGCCGGAATGGAGGCGAACAAAGAGCTTGCCTTGTCGAAAGACCCGGAAGGGCAATCGTATGTAACGGCTTTGGAAGCTATTGGCGAGAACAAGTATTTTGCCGATGCAACGGAAGCCGAATGGTATTTGCCCGCTTTCATCGATTACAAATATCCCAATGCTGATACAGGCTCGCGCATCTCGGTGCAATATAATATGTATCGGGGCGAGTCGGGCTATCTTGCTGACTTCAAGCACATCTCGGACTATACATTAACCAATAACGATTACCGGAGCGTGTGGAACGGCACTTCTACCGCCACTTATCTTTCTCCGTCTACATTGAGACAGATTCCTTCTGTTTTAGAATCAAGAATAGAAGACCCGCAAGAAGGGGATATGGTGGCGGTGAACTACGCTTACTCGGAATTCGAACCCAGTGCGGGGGGCAGCGTTGTTCCGGTAGTGTACCAGCAAATCAACGAGTTCGACGGGGAAGCGGGCAATTATGTGATTGCGGCTAAAGCCAATGACGGCAACTATTATCCCTTCGGGAAGTTGGACGACTCGGGCAAGACATACGGGTATATCTATCCCGATGCTATCACGGTGACCGATGGCGTTATCTCTTCGGATAACGGTGCAGACCAAGTGGTTACGATTGAAGAAGGTTCGGAAGGCTATCTGTTGCTGAACAATTGGTCGCAATACATTTATATGAGCGGCACGTATGATAACTTCAATTTCTCGGCATCCGCTCCGACAGAAGGCGGTGAATGGGCGATTGAGGCGAACGGTGACGGCACGTTTAAGCTAAAGAACATCGAAAAGGGAAAGACCGTAAAACTGACCCTTTACAACGGTTCGTATAGTTACGGAAGCTATGCGGCTTCACGCTACACTTATTTTGAAGACCCGATGAAGGAAGAAACAGGTTTGTTCACTATCAAGGACGTAACGCTTCCCGAAGGCTCTACGTATGTATGGAAACACGATAAGGACCATGGTTATTATAAGGCTTCGGCATACGTAGGAGGAAAGAATCTGCCTTCGGAAAGTTGGCTGGTTTCTTCGGAAATTGACTTGTCGGAAGCGCAGAATCCGGCACTGAAGTTTGATTTCGCTTTCAATTTCCTGAACGGGAACAATGCGTCAGATTTCATGAAGGTGAAAGTCTCTACCGATTATGCGGGTGATGTAAAGACCGCTACATGGACCGACCTCACTTATGATGGCTCGAAGTTCAACGGTTGGAATTTCATCGCTCAGAATGTGGATTTAGCTCAGTATGCAGGGAAAAAGATTACCTTGGCATTCGCTTATACCAGCACCGACCAGTGCGCACCTACCGCCGAAATCAAGAATTTGGCTATCGTGAACGCTCAATACTGGGATGTATGCCTCTTTAAGGAAGTGCCCGAATCGGAAATTGCCGCTCAGATGCTGAAGATGAGCCGTGCTTCGGGCGCATACGCCAATACGGCTGCCCTCTATGTCTATCGTGAAGGCGCATGGAGCGAATATGCGAATGAAGACGCGAATGTCGTAGTTGCCGACCCTGCGCTTTATGCGGACTTGGGTGCCGATTATGTATCGAAACCGGCGAATGTATTCCCCATCTATTTGGTTCAGAAGTTCCCGTTCGCAGCTAAGGGCGAGAAGGCGGTTGTGGTTTATCGGACAGATGCCGAGGGCACGATGGCTGTAACGGAATATACGTATGACGCGGGTTGGAGCGCATCGCAGATTTATTCTGCCCGCACCACTACGTTCGAAAAGACCGCCGAGGGTTATGTAGCTATGGCGGGTACATACCTCAATGAAAGTTTGGTTGGCGATGAAGGCGGATTCGTTATCCAAGACATTTCGATGCAAGGCGTAAATTATGTATGGAAGAACGACGCTACGTACGGCTGGAAAGCTTCGGCTTACTATAATAACACGAACTATCCGGCGGAAAGCTGGCTGGTATCTCCTACCGTAGATTTGTCGGAAGCCATGGCTCCGCAATTATCGTTCGAAGAGGCACACCGCTATTTGAATGGTGAAGCGTTGACCGACCACTTTCTGATTAAGATTTCTACCGACTATGTAGACAATGTAGAGTCTTGTACCTGGGAAGACTTGACTTATGATGAAACTCAATGGTCTGACGGACAGACATGGGATTTCTATCCCGTAGGTCCGTATGACTTGAGTGCCTACGTAGGTCAGACTATCCGCATCGCCTTTGTTTACATCAGCAATTCGACGGCTGCTCCTACATGGGAGTTCAAGAATATTGTGGTGAACGAGGCTGAATAAGTGAAATATGTAAGA